>NZ_CADEAU010000623.1 GCF_902825405.1 Micromonospora maritima
GGCGCGGACGCCCCCGACGGCACCGACTACCGGGGCGCGGTCACCGGCGTCGGCCCGGACCGGCCCGGGCTGACCGCGCGGATGGTCGAGGCGGGCGCGCGGCTGGAGCTGACCAACCGCACCGGCGCCGAGGTGACGGTGCTCGGCTACTCCGGCGAGCCCTACCTGCGGATCGGCCCCGAGGGCGTGTTCGAGAACAGGCGCTCGCCGGCCACCTGGCTGAACCGCACGCTGGCCGGGGAGACCCGGCTGCCGGCCGAGGCGGACCCGGCCGCCCCGCCGGACTGGCGGCGGATCGACGCCGGGTCCACCGCCCGCTGGCACGACCAACGCACGCTGTGGCGCGAGGACGCCCCACCCGCCGCCGTCGCCGCCGCCCCCGACCGGGAGCAGCGGGTCCGCGACTGGGTGGTGCCGCTGCGCGCCGGGACCGACCCGATCGAGGTACGCGGCACGCTGGACTGGGTGCCGCCGCCCGACCCGTACCCCTGGTGGGTCGCCGCCACCCTCGGCTTCCTGGTGATCGGCGCGGCCGGGCTGGTGCCCGGCGGCACGACCGCCGGCGTACGCGCGCTGCGCGCGGTCGGCGCCCTGCTCGCGCTGGGCGGAGTAGCGGCCGTGGCGCTCACCGTCGGCCGGGCCGTCGACACCGGCGGTCCCGGGGTGGGTGGCCTGCTCACCGAGCTGGTCACCGGTCAGACGTGGACGCTGCTCACCGGGCTCGGCGCGATCGCCGCCGGGGCCTACGCGCTGGCCCGCCGACCGGCCGCCGACTTCACGCTGGCGCTGGCCGGCGCGTGCCTCACCCTGTTCGCCGGGGCGTCGAACCTGGCCGTGCTGTCCCGCTCGGTCCCCCCGGCCGCCGGCCCACCCGCTCTCACCCGCGTCCTGGTCACCCTGGCCCTGGCCACGGGCGCCGGCGCGATCGCCGCCGGCCTGCTCCGCCTCCGCACCGCCGCCCGCACCACCCCCCACCCCCACCTGACCCCCACCCCCTGACCGTCCCCACCCTCGCGGCCCTCGCGGCCCTCGCGGCGGCGATCTTGCAGTTACGGCCCCACAAGTGCGGCTTCTGTTCCGTTTTGGCGGGGCCCGAAGTGCAAGATCGCCGAGTCAGGGCGAGGGGTCAGGGTGAGCGGGGGGACGTGGGGGTGAAGCCGTAGGGGAGTTCGAGGCGGTGTGCGGACAGCAGCGTTTCGTCGACGAGGAGGTCTGGGGTGGGGGCGTCGGCGACGATGCGGCCGCCGTCCAGGATCACCGCGCGGGGGCACAGCTCGGCCGCGTACGGCAGGTCGTGGGTGACCATGAGCAGGGTCACCGGCAGGGCGCGGAGGATCTCGGCCAGCTCCCGGCGGGCCGCCGGGTCGAGGTTGGACGACGGCTCGTCCAGCACCAGGATCTCCGGGCGCATGGCCAGCACGGTGGCCACCGCCACCCGGCGCCGCTGCCCGAACGACAGGTGGTGCGGCGCCCGGTCCCGGTGCTCGGCCATGCCCACCGCCGCGAGCGCCTCGTCGACCCGTTCCGCCAGCTCGGACCCGCGCAGACCCAGGTTGGCCGGACCGAACGCGACGTCCTCCGCCACCGTGGGCAGGAAGAGCTGGTCGTCCGGGTCCTGGAACACGATGCCGACCCGGCGGCGGACCTCGGCAAGCGTGTCCCGGTCCCGGCTCACCGTCAGACCGCCGACGCTCACCGTGCCCCCGGTCGGGGTGAGGATGCCGTTGAGGTGCAGCACCAGCGTCGTCTTGCCGGCGCCGTTCGGTCCGAGCAGCGCCACCCGGTCACCGCGCGGCACGGTCAGGTCCACCCCGTCCAGGGCGACGTGACCGTCCGGGTACGCGTACCGGACGCCACGGACGTCCAGGGAGGGCGGCTGCTGCACGTACCCGATCATTGCAGGACGAGCGCGGTGGCGGCGATGGAGGCCGCGATCACCGGCACCGTCGCCGCGACCGCCCACTGCCCGGCGGTGGCCGCCCCGGCCCCCTGCCAGACCGCCGGCATCCGGCCGGTGTAGCCGCGGGACACCATCGCCAGGTAGACCCGCTCGCCCCGCTCGAAGGCCCGCAGGAACAGCGCGCCGACCCCGGCCGCGAAGCCGCGCAACTGCCACAGGAAGCGTGGGTCGTCGCCCCGCGACACCCGCGCCACCCGCATCCGCCGGGCCTCCCCGACCAGCACCTCCAGGTAGCGCAGCATGAACGCGGCGATCTGGGTGAGGATCTGCGGGCAGCGCAGCCGGTCCAGGCCCAGGATCAGGTCACGGGTCGTCGTCGTCGCCGCCAGCAGGAGCGAGGCGAGAACGCCGAGCGTGCCCTTGGCCAGGATGTTGAACGCGCCGTGCAGCCCGTCGACGGACAGGGCGAGCCCGGCCACCTCGACCCGCTCCCCCGTGCCGAGGAACGGCAGCGCGAACGCGAACAGCACGAACGGCAGCTCGATCAACGCGCGGCCGAGCAGCCAGCGCGGACCGACCCGGGCCAGCGCGGCCACCACGGCGACCAGCAGCGCGTACCCGCCGAAGGCCCAGTACGCCTCGCGCGGGGTGGCGACCACCGCCACGGTGAACAGCACCATGGCGGTGATCTTCACCTCCGGCGGGAGGCGGTGCACCGGCGAGCCGGACTCGCGGTAGAGCACGTGCGCGTGCCCGGCGCCCATCGTCGACCTCCCCCGGCCTCAGCGCTCGGTGGTGGTGCCGGACGCGGACGCGCCCTGGCCGCCGGCCGCGGCACCCACCCGCCCCGGACCGAGATCGGAAGAGCGTCG
>NZ_CADEAU010000624.1 GCF_902825405.1 Micromonospora maritima
GTGCTGCGGCCCTGGCGCCGGGGGCGGCCGGGCCCCCGGAGGGGGCGGCCACCGGCCCGGACGGCCGCCGCGAGCGGCCTACGGTACGAGGGTAGACCGGTGAGATGAGCCACACAATGGGAATATCGAAGCCGATCAGGGACGGTCCGTGGTCGTCGGGGAAGTGTCGGACCGCGGGCGTACCGTTGGTGGCATGGCGCTCGACATTCCTCGGCTCGACGGCCGCTTCCAGGTCGTCAGTGAGTTCCAGCCGGCCGGCGACCAGCCGGCAGCCATCGACGACCTTGAGCGTCGGGTGCGCCGCGGCGACCGCAACACGGTGCTGCTCGGCGCGACCGGCACCGGCAAGAGCGCCACCACGGCGTGGCTGGTCGAGCGGCTGCAACGGCCCACCCTGGTGCTCGCCCCGAACAAGACCCTCGCCGCCCAGCTCGCCAAGGAGTTCGGCGAGCTGCTGCCGCACAACGCGGTCGAATACTTCGTCTCCTACTACGACTACTACCAGCCCGAGGCCTACATCCCGCAGACCGACACCTACATCGAGAAGGACTCCTCGATCAACGAGGAGGTCGAGCGGCTGCGGCACTCGGCGACCATGTCGCTGCTCACCCGGCGGGACGTCATCGTGGTCGCCACCGTCTCGGCGATCTACGGCCTGGGCACGCCGGAGGAATACCTCGACCGCGCCGTGCGGGTCAAGGTGGGGCAGGAGCTCGACCGCGACCAGCTGCTGCGCCGGCTGGTCGACATCCAGTACACGCGCAACGACATGGCCTTCCAGCGCGGCACCTTCCGGGTCCGGGGCGACACGCTGGAGATCATCCCGGCCTACGAGGAGCTGGCGGTCCGGATCGAGCTGTTCGGCGACGAGATCGAAAAGCTCTACTACCTCAACCCGCTGACCGGCGACGTGGTCCGTGAGGTCGACAGCCTGATGATCTTCCCGGCCACGCACTACGCCGCCGGCCCGGAGCGGATGGAGCGGGCGATCCGCGACATCGAGGCCGAGCTGGGCGAGCGGCTGGCCGAGCTGGAGCGCCAGGGCAAGCTGCTGGAGGCGCAGCGGCTGCGGATGCGCACCACCTACGACATCGAGATGATGCGCCAGGTCGGCTTCTGCTCCGGCATCGAGAACTACTCGATGCACATCGACGGCCGGCTCCCCGGCAGCCCGCCGCACTGCCTGCTCGACTACTTCCCCGACGACTTCCTCACCGTGGTCGACGAGTCGCACGTGACCATCCCGCAGATCGGCGGCATGTACGAGGGCGACGCCTCCCGCAAGCGGATGCTGATCGACCACGGCTTCCGGTTGCCCAGCGCCGCCGACAACCGGCCGCTGCGGTTCGACGAATACCTGGAGCGGGTGGGCCAGATGGTCTTCCTCTCCGCCACCCCCGGCCCGTGGGAGCTGGAGCAGGCCCAGGGCGAGTTCGTCGAGCAGGTGATCCGGCCGACCGGCCTGATCGATCCCGAGGTGGTGGTGAAGCCCACCAAGGGGCAGATCGACGACCTCATGCACGAGATCAAGCTGCGCACCGAGCGCGACGAGCGGGTGCTTGTCACCACGCTGACCAAGAAGATGGCCGAGGACCTCTCCGACTACCTGCTGGAGAACGGCATCCGGGTGCGCTACCTGCACTCCGAGGTCGACACGCTGCGCCGGGTCGAGCTGCTGCGCGAGCTGCGCAAGGGCGACTACGACGTGCTGGTCGGCATCAACCTGCTGCGCGAGGGCCTCGACCTGCCCGAGGTCTCCCTGGTGGCGATCCTCGACGCCGACAAGGAGGGCTTCCTGCGCAGCGGCCGGTCGCTGATCCAGACGATCGGTCGCGCGGCCCGCAACGTCTCCGGCCAGGTCCACATGTACGCCGACAAGATCACCCCGTCGATGGCGAACGCGATCGACGAGACCAACCGCCGGCGGGCCAAGCAGATCGCGCACAACGAGGCCCACGGGATCAGCCCGGAGCCGCTGCGCAAGAAGATCCACGACATCCTCGACGACATCTACCGCGAGGCGGAGGACACCGAGAACGCCACGGTCGGCGGCGCCGCCCGGCAGTTGTCCCGGGGCAAGGCGCCGGTCAAGGAGACGCGCAGCCGCGGTGGTCGGGGCGGTGCGGCGACCCCGTCCCGCGAGGGCATGGCCCGGGCCGACCTGGCCAACCTCATCCAGGAGCTCAACGACCAGATGCTCGCGGCCGCGCGCGAGTTGCAGTTCGAGCTGGCCGCGCGGATCCGGGACGAGGTCTCCGACCTGAAGAAGGAACTGCGCGGGATGGACGCCGCCGGGGTGCGGTGACCGGCGCGCCGGCGCGGGGAGGGTGCGATGTTGACCGAGGCGGTCGTCGGGCTGCCCGATCCCCGGCTGCGCCCGTGGGTCGACCGCTACCTCGGCTACCGTGAGGTCGCGTCCACCCCGCTGGTGCGCCGGGAGGTCGCGGGCGCGTTCGTGGTGCTGATCCTCGGCTGGGCCGACCCGCTCGACGTCGACGACCCGCGCGTCGGTGGCCGGGGCGTGTCCGGCAGCGCGTTCCTGGCCGGCCCGTTCGACGGCTGGTGCGTCACCCGCACGACCGGGACCGGCGCCGGCGTGCAGGTGGTGCTGAGCGCGCCGGCGGCCCGGCGGCTCCTCGGGGCGCCGTTGGGTGAGCTGGCCAACCGGGCCGTCCCGGTCGACCGGGTCGGCGGCTGGCTGATCCACCTCCGCGACGCGCTGGCCGCCGAGCCGGCCTGGCCGGCGCGCTTCGCCCGGCTCGACGCCGCC
>NZ_CADEAU010000625.1 GCF_902825405.1 Micromonospora maritima
GACGGCCGGCGCCGGGCCGGACTGGCTGGGCGGCTTCGCCCGCTGGCTGCGCCCGCCGCACCGCCAGCTCGCGCTGCTCGACCGGACCCCCGAGCAGTACGCCCTGTCCGTGCTGCTCTCCGCGCTCGTCGGCTTCGCCACCCCGGCGGTCGCCTCGGCCGTGCTCTTCCTGGGCGGGGTGGCGCTGCCGGTGGCCGTACCGGTGCTGGCCAGCCTGGGGCTGGCGCTGGCCGCCGGCCTGCTCGCACACCGCGCGGTGCTGGCCAGGGCCGACGCCGCCCGGGACGAGTTCCGCCAGGCGGTCTGCACCTACCTCGACCTGGTGGCGTTGCAGCTGTCCGCCGCGCACGGTCCGGTGCAGTCGCTGGAGCGCGCGGCGGCGGTCTGCGACGGCTGGGTCTTCGACCGGATCCGGGAGGCGTTGCGGCTCGCCCAGCTCCAGATGCACTCGCCCTGGGACGAGTTGCAGGAACTGGCCGACCGGATCGGCATCCCGGAGCTGGGCGACGTGGGCGCGATCATGCGCTCCTCCGGCAGCGAGGGCGCCCAGGTGCACGAGACGTTGCGCTCCCGCGCCGACTCGCTGCGCGACCAGATCCGCACCGACAACCTGACCCGGGCCGAGGGGGTGACCAGCAAGTTGGACATCCCCGGCTCGCTGCTGGTCTTCGTCCTGCTCGGCTTCGCCGTCTATCCGTTCATCGCCCGTCTGTGATCCCCAACCCCCGAGAAGGAGAAGACCATGCACCTCTACGCCTACCTGTACGCGACGGTGAGTACCCGCCTCGCCGAGCTGCGCCGGGACTCCGAGCGCGGCGACAGCCCGGTGCCGACCGCCGTGATCATCTTCGGTCTGGTCGCGGTGGCCATGGCGGTCACCGGGCTCGCCCTGGCCAAGGCGAACAACTGGATGAACGCCATCCCGAACAACACGGCGCCGCAGGCCCCGTGATGCCTCGCCCCGCCCGTACGGTCCGGAGCCGGCCGGCACCCGCCGGCCGGCCCACCGGCCCGCGCGGCCCGGGGCGGATCGCCGCCGCCCTGCGCGCCCGCCTCGACGCGGGCGGGCGCGAGCGGGGCGCCAACCCGGTCGAGCTGGCGGTGATGATGCCGGTGATCCTGGTGCTGCTCTTCGGCTCGATCCAGGTCGCCGTCTGGTTCGTCGCCCGGTCCACCGCGCTCAACGCGGCGCAGACCGGGGTGAACGCCCAACGCACGTTCGACGCCGCCCCGGGCGCCGGCCGGGAGCGGGCCACGAACTTCCTGCGCCGCTCCGGAGACTGGCTGGTCGGCTGGGAGAGGCCCGGACCGACCTGCGCCGAGGTCGACGACGGCGTCACCTGCACGGTGCGGGGCCGCTCCCTGTCGGTCATCCCGGGAGTCTCGTTCGAGGTCGTGCAGACCGCGCACGGCCCCGCCGAACGCTGGACCACGGGGTGAGGCCGGTGACACGGGACCGGGGATCCGTCTCGATCGAGGTGGCGGTGCTGGCTCCCGCCTTCATCGGGCTGATGGTGCTCGCCGGGGTCGCCGGGCGGACCGCCGTCGCCGACGAGGCGGTGGAGTCCGCCGCGCACGACGCCGCCCGGGCCGCCTCGCTGGCCCGTACCGCGGACGACGGCGAGGAGGCCGCCGAGAACGCGGCCCGCACCCAGCTCGACTGGTCCGGCCTGCGCTGCACCGCGCCGCCCCGGCTCGACCTGGACGGTTCGGTGGCCGGGCAGCCGACCAGCTTCGCCGCCGCGTACCGCAGCGCGCCCGGCGTGCCGGCGACCGTCACGGTGACGGTGACCTGCACCGTGTCCTTCGACGACCTGAGCGCGCCCGGGCTGCCCGGGGTGCCGGGCGGCAAGACCGTCGCGGCGAGCTTCACCTCACCGCTGGACACCTACCGGAGCCGCGGATGACCGGGCGACGCGGGGCGGAGAGCGGCCGGGTGAGCCTCTTCCTGGCCGTGGCGATGACAGGCGTGCTCGCCGTCATCGGTCTCGCCTACGACGGCGCCGGGCAGCTGCGCACCCTGCAACGGGCGGACAACCTGGCCGCCGAGGCGGCCCGAAGCGGCGGCCAGATGATCGACCGCGCGGGTGCCATCGAGGGCGGCCCGACCCGGATCGACCAGGACGCCGCCCGCAGGGCCGTCGCCGACTACCTCGCCGCCGCCGGCGGGGTGGGCGGCCACGAGGTCGACTTCCCCGTGGTCGGCGCCGAGACCCAGATCCGGGTACGCGTCCGGATCACCTACCGCCGGGACCTGCTCGGTCTCTTCGGCGCGCCACGGACCGCCACCGTCACCGGTGAGGCCACCGCTCGGGCGCTCACCGCGCCACCACCGTAGGAAGGAAGGCCACCATGGGTGCACCCCGACGCTCCGCCGTCCACCGCACCGGCCAGGTCCTCACCGGGCTCGGCGCCCTCGTCGTGCTCGTCGGGGTGCTGGCCGGCGGGCCGGTCGCGCTGCTGGCCTTCGCCGGCAACCCGCTGCCCGACCACCTGCCCACCCTGGCCGAGGTGGGTACGGCATTGACCAGCCGCGACGACGGGCAGCTCTTCCTGCGGGCGCTGGCCGTGGTCGGCTGGTTCGGCTGGGCCACGTTCGCGTTCTCGGTCCTGGTGGAGCTGGGCGCGTCGGCGCTGCGCCGGCCGGCGCCGAAGCTGCCCGGCATGCACCGCCAGCAGCGGGCCGCCGCCGCGCTCGTCGGTTCGGTGGCGCTGATCCTGGCCGCGAGCCCGGCCGCGGCGAGCGCC
>NZ_CADEAU010000626.1 GCF_902825405.1 Micromonospora maritima
GGCCGGCAGCGCCGGCGTCGGCATCCCACGGCCGGAGAGGGCGCGCGGCACCAGGACCGTGGTGGGCAGCGTGACGTCGGCGACGGTGCCGCGGTCGGCGGCCGGCCGCAGCTCGACCTTGACGCCGTGCCGGGAGGCCAGCCGGGCGACCACGACGAGGCCCATCATCCGGGAGACCGCCACGTCCACCTGCGGCGGCGTGGCGAGCCGCTCGTTGAGGTCGCGCAGCTGCTCGGAGCTGATACCGATGCCGCGGTCCTCCACGTAGAGCGAGGCGCGGTCACCGACCCGACGGGCCTCGACCATGACGCTCGAGTCCGGCGGCGAGAAGGCGGTGGCGTTGTCGAACAGCTCGGCGACGAGGTGCACCAGGTCGTTGACCGCGTGCGCGGCGACCTCGATGTCCCGGTCGATGACCCCGAACTCGATCCGGGTGTAGTGCTCGACCTCGGACTGGGCGGCGCGGAGCACGTCGATCAGGGCGGCCGGCTCACGCTGCACCCGGGTGGAGTCCGCGCCGGCGAGGACCAGCAGGTTCTCGTCGTTGCGGCGCATCCGGGTGGCCAGGTGGTCGAGCTGGAACAGCTCGGCCAGCCGGTCCGGATCCTCCTCGCCGCGCTCCAGCCGGTCGAGGTGGCCGATCAGCCGGTCGACCAGGATCTGCGAACGGCGGGCCAGGTTGACGAACATGGTCGCGACGGAGGCGCGCAGGGCGGCCTGCTCGGCCGCGGTGCGGACGGCCTCCAGGTGGACGGCGTTGAACGCCTCGGTCACCTGGCCGAACTCGTCCTTGCTGCGGACCGGCAGCGGTTCGGCGATCTGGTTGGCGAGCTGCACCGGGGAGAGCTGGCCGGTCACCTGCGGGTCGCGCAGTCGGGCCACCGCCTGGGGCAGGCCGTACTGGGCCACCGAGAGGGCGCCCTGACGCAGGTCACGCAGCGAGCGGGCCATGGACCGGGCGACCAGGTAGGCGAAGAGGATGGCCAGCAGCAGCATGGTGAGCAGCAGGCCGGTCTCCAGGAACACCTGGCGCTGCGTGTCCGACCGCAGCTCGTCGGCCTGCCGGACCACGTTGCCGTCGAGCCGGGACTCGACCGTGCGGATCAGCTTGGCGTAGCCGACCATCGCCTGGTCCCACTGGTCCGGGCCGAACGGCGCGTTCTTCATCGAGCCGCTGGTGTTCGCCGAGATGAAGCCGGACAGGTTCTCGGCCTTGCGCAGGTCGGGTCCCTCGACCGTCTGGTCGAAGAACTCGGCGTCGGCCGGGGTGGCCACCGACCGGAACGTGGCGAGGGCCTGCGCCTGGGCGGTGCCGCTGGCGATGAACTGCTCGCGCAGTGCCGGGCTGTACTGCCCCTGGGTGAGCGCCTGGTGCACGACCACCCGGCGCTGGGCCAGGTATTCCTTCTGCCGGGCGACCGTCGCGGCGGCACGCATCCGGTCGCTCAGGTCGTTGTCACCGGCGAGCTGGGTGGCCGAGTCACGGATCGAGAGCAGGTCGTTGATCAGGCGCTCGTACGCCTTCTCCGCCTCGTCGATCTTGAGCTTGCCGTTCAGCACCTGGCTGCGGGTGGCCGGCAGGTCCTTGAGCTGGTCGTCGATCTCGTCCAGCCGGGCCTCGAAGTTGCGCGGCAGGTCGTCGATCTCGCCCCGCTGGCGCAGGTAGGGGCCCTTCGCCTGGTCGACCCGCTGGTTGGCCCGGTTGTACGCCTCCTGGTACTGCGCCCGGGTCTGGAGTTCCTTCGCACCGAGGAAGAGCACCGAACCGACCCGCTCGTCCTGCATGGTGTCGGCCAGGTCACCCGAGTAGCCGATCAGGCTGGCGAGATCGCCGGCCCGGTTGGCATTGTTGAGCGTCTCCAGGTGGTCGACCAGACCGCTGGTGCCCACCACGACCGTGGCGATGGTCGGCACGATCATGATCAGACCGAGCTTGGACCAGATCGGCATGTCGCGCAGCCGACTCGCCGGCCGGCGCAGCCGCGACAGGAAGGAGCCCGCCGTCGTTGGCCGTTTGCTCACGTCACCGCCCTCGCAAAACCGCGTCCGACGTCACCTGCGGGCAACGCCGAGCGACCGACCCGGCGGGTCGGACCTCCGAGATTCCATCACGCCGCCTCGCAAAGAGAAAGCCCAGGTTGTCCCTCGCCGGAGGTGTGATGAGATGTTGATGCAATTTGATAGCAATCCGTCTGGCCGGAGTCACTGAAGGTAATGGAACACCCGCATCGCGTCGTCCTGCTCGCCGGGCCCTCCGGCTCGGGAAAGTCGTACATTGCCCAACGAACCGGACTTCCGGTGCTGTGCCTGGACGACTTCTACAAGGACGGCGATGACCCTACGTGTCCGCGTCGAAACGGACAGGTGGACTGGGAGTCCCCCTTGTCCTGGGATGCGGACACGGCGGTGGAAACAATTGCCCGACTGGCCCGGGAGGGCAAGGCCGAAGTGCCGGTTTATGCGATCGGCGCGGACCGGCGGGTGGCCACCCGGCCATTCGACGTCGACGGATCGCCAATCTTCGTCGCCGAAGGGATCTTCGCCGCCGAGATCGTCGCCGAGTGCCGTCGCCGGGGGTTGCTCGCCGGGGCGTACGCGCTGCGCCGCCCGCGTGGCGCGACCTTCCTGCGCCGGCTCGCCCGCGATCTCGCCGAGCAGCGCAAGGCCCCCCGCGTGCTGGTCCGGCGCGGGATCACCCTGCTGCGGACCGAGCCGGCCGTGCTGCGCCGGCAGACCGGGCTGGG
>NZ_CADEAU010000627.1 GCF_902825405.1 Micromonospora maritima
CCGGGCCGGCGACCACGCCGGCGCGCACCGGGCCGACCGGCACGCGTTCCGGCTGGCCGCGCGGCGCAGCGACCGCCTGCGGGACGTCTACATCGACGGCATCGCCGCCCGGATCGACCACGAGGAGATGCGCCGCGAGGCGGCCCGGTACGAGGGCGAGGCGCTCACCGACCCACTCACCGGCCTGCCCAACCGGCGCCGGTTGGAGCGCTACCTCGGCGCGGTGGTGTCCCGGGGCGAGCGGGTGGTGATCGGCGTGTGCGACCTGGACGGGTTCAAGGCGGTGAACACCCGCCACGGCCACCACTCCGGCGACCTGGTGCTGCAACGGATCGCCGGCGTGATCAACCGGGTGATGCGGCGGGGCGACTTCGTCTCCCGCTACGGCGGGGACGAGTTCGTCGTGGTGCTCCCGGACACCGGCATGGCGGAGGCGGTCGAGGTGGCGCGACGGATCGAGGCGGCCGTCCGCACCGAGGACTGGGAGTCGCTGGTCCCCGGCACGCCGGTCGGCGTGACGATCGGCTTCGCCGAGGTCGACGGCAGCACCACGGTCAGCGTCCGGGAGGCGCTCGGCACCGCGTTCGAGCTGGCCGATCGGGCGATGCTGCGCGCCAAGGCGCGCCCGCGCGCGAGCTGAGCGGTAAGGAAGGGCCCCCTGTTAACGCCTCCGGTAGAGGAGGGGCCCCCGCTTAACACCCCGGCGGTCAGCGGCGGGACAGCTCGGTCTCGCCGGCCAGCCGGGCCGCGCGGTCCGCCTCGGCCAGCGCGTCGAGCACCCCGTCCAGCTCGCCGGCCAGCGCCAGGTCGAGGTTGTACGCGGTGTAGCCGATGCGGTGGTCGGTGATCCGGTTCTGCGGGAAGTTGTAGGTGCGGATCCGCTCCGACCGGTCCACGGTGCGCACCTGCGCCTTGCGCGCGTCCGACGCCGCCGCGTCGGCCTGCTCCTGGGCCGCGGCGAGCAGCCGGGCGCGCAGGATGCGCATGGCCTGCTCCCGGTTCTGCAGCTGCGACTTCTCGTTCTGGCAGGAGACCACGATGCCGGTCGGCACGTGGGTGATCCGGACCGCCGAGTCGGTGGTGTTGACCGACTGGCCACCGGGGCCGGACGAGCGGAACACGTCGATCCGCAGCTCGTTCGGGTCGATGGTGACGTCGACGTCCTCCGCCTCCGGCAGCACCAGCACGCCGGCGGCGCTGGTGTGGATCCGGCCCTGCGACTCGGTGACCGGGACCCGCTGCACCCGGTGCACGCCGCCCTCCCACTTGAGCCGGGACCAGACGCCGTTGCCGCCGTCCGGCACGCCCTTGCTCTTGATCGCCAGCGAGACGTCCTTGACGCCGCCGAGGTCGGAGTCCTGCGCGTCGATCACCTCGGTGACCCAGCCGTGCCGCTCGGCGTACCGGGTGTACATCCGCAGCAGGTCGCTGGCGAACAGTGCGGACTCCTCGCCGCCCTCACCGGCCTTGATCTCGACGATCACGTCCTTGGCGTCGTGCGGGTCGCGCGGGATGAGCAGCTCCGCCAGCCGCTCCTCCAGCGCCGGCAGCGAGGCCGCGATGGTGTCCGCCTCGGCGGCGAACGCCGCGTCCTCGGCGGCCAGCTCGCGGGCCGCGGCGAGGTCGGCCCGGGCCTGCTCCAGCTCACCCGCCGCCTTGTGCAGCGGCACCAGCTCGGCGTACCGGCGGCCGACCCGCCGGGCGGTGCCCTGGTCGGCGTGGATGGCCGGGTCGGCCAGCCGCTTCTCCAGCTCGGCGTACTCGCCGAGGAGGGCGGCCAGGCGCTCACTGCTCATGCTGCGGATGCTCCTTCGGAAGACGCCGGGCGGAAAACGGACGAACGCCCGTGCCCGGCACGGAGCCGGACACGGGCGTCGTCGACGGAGCTACTTGGCCTTCTTGGCCTGAACCTTGGCGTACTTCTGCTGGAACTTCGCGACCCGACCGGCGGTGTCCAGCACGCGCTGCTTACCGGTGTAGAACGGGTGGCAGGCGCTGCAGGTCTCGACGCTGATGGCGCCGCCCTTGGCGGTGCTGCGGGTCGTGAACGTGTTGCCGCAGGAGCAGCGGACCTCGGTGGTCACGTACTCCGGGTGGATGTTGGGCTTCATGTCGCCTCGGTCCTTTCGTCGGTGGTCGCCGGGTCGCCGTCGGTGCGTCCCGTCGTCCGCGACGGGCTCGGGCGTGAACCGGAACCGGTGGCCGATTGACCAGTGTGCCATGGGCGTCGCCCGCCCGGCACAGCAGGTCCGGCTGCCACAACGCCCGCCCGCCCCACCGCATTCCCACCCACCCCGCCCCCATGCCCCCACCGGTCGCGCGTCCCCCCGCAGCCCTCCGCGTCACCCGTGGTCGGTCATGAGGTTGGCGGCACCGTACGTCCGTTTTGTCGCGGTCAACCTCATGATCGACCACGGGGGCGGGCCGGTGGAGGGCTCCTCCCCCAGGTCGAGGAGCCCTCCGGCCGGTCAGGCGGCGGCGCGCGCCGCCTTGGTGGTGGTCACCGTCTTCTCGACGCGGACGCCGTTGACGGTGACCGCGAGCAGGACCCGCGCGCCGGGACGCAACGCGGTGAGCTGCCCGGTCGCCGGGTCGAACCGGGCCACGTGCCAGGGCCGTACCCCGGCCGCACCGCCGATGTGCAGGTTCGGCGAGCCGGACCAGTCCGCGCTGACCGGCGCGGCCACCGGCACCTCCCGGCCGCCGGGCTGGGTGAGCGTGGCGGCGACGGCCGCCGGAGCG
>NZ_CADEAU010000628.1 GCF_902825405.1 Micromonospora maritima
GGCCCGGTGGGCCGCCCGCTGCGCGCCGCGCTCCGGCCGGTGCCGGCCGCGCCGGTGCTGGCCTGGACCCAGGGGCACGAGGTACGTCGGGACGACAGCACCGCCCGGGCACTGAAGGTGGTCCTGGACACCACCGCCCGACGGGTGCTGCAACTGTGGGCGCCGCTGCTGTCCTGGGTGATGCTGGCCCGCGGCGACATCGACGGCATCGTCGGCTACCGCCCCGAGGGGATCGACCTGCCGGCCGGGGTGCTGCTGGCCGTCGAGGCCGGCATGGCGGTGCGGGCCCTCGACGGCGGCACGTTCGACGACCGCTACGGCTGCCCGGCCGACCGGCGCAGCTTCGTGGCCGGACCGCCGGAGACGATCGACCGGCTCGTCAAGCTGGTCACCGCCGCACAGTGGATCGAACCGCAGGTGCGTCGGCTCACCCCGGTCAGTCTCGGCTCGGTCGGCTGGTAGGCCGACCCTCGTGCGGGGTGGCCCAGCAGTGGGCGCCCCGGAACCGCACCCCCGGCACGTCCGCGAGCAGGCGCTCCGGGTCGACCAGGGCGGCCAGCGCCGACGGCAGGTCGGCGCGCAGCGCGGCGGCGGCCTCGTCGAGCGTGTCCGGCTCGTCCGTCCAGTCGATGTCCGCGCGCCGTAGCCGCCGCTCGGCGAGCGCCGTCACCGCGTCCGGGTCGTCGACCACGACCTCGACCCGACAGAGGACCCGCATCACCACCGGCTCGTCGTCCCGCACGCCCGGCAGGATCCCATCCGGCGGGTCTGCGGCGCCACCGCGATCCGTTAGCCTCGGCCGATGGCCGCCAGACAGCTCAAGCTCGGGCTCCGGGTCCGCGACCTCGACCGCTCCCACCGGCTCTACCTCCGCCTCGGCTTCCGGCAGATCCCGCAGGAGGACCAGCCGCACCTGCGCTACCTGACGTTCGGCCACACCTGGCTCATCCTGTCCGACCTGCACCGCCACGGGCACCACGACGACGACCGGGAACGCGTGGTCAAGGCCGGCCCGCCCGGACTGGGCGTGGTGCTCACCGTCCCCTGCGTCGACCTGGACGCCACGTACGCGCTCTGGCGCGACGAGGAACTGCCGGTCACGCTGGAACCGGAGGACGTGGGCTGGGCGAGGATCTTCTACGGTCTCGACCCGGACGGCTACGAGGTGATGTTCGAACAGTTCCACCCGGTCGGCCGCGGCTGAGCGGCTCAGCGCTCGACGGTACGCCCACCCGACAGCGATCGGCGTCAGGGCACGACGACCAGGTTGGCCATGTCCACCACCGGCCGGTAGCCGAGGCGCGCGTAGAGCCGGTTCGACGTCGGGTTCGCCTGGTCGGTGTAGAGGCACACCCGGGCGCCCTCGTCCCGCAACAGGCGGCTCACCTCGGCGACCGCGTTGGCGGCCCAACCCCGGCCGCGCTGCGCCGGCGGCGTGTAGACCGGACCGACCCGGGCCACGCCGAACGACGTCGGGTTGGCGGCGGTGAGGTGCACCGGCCGCCCCGCCCCGTCGGTCCACAGCCAGATCCGGCCGGTCCGGATGCGCCGGAGCAGCTCGTCACGGTCGGGTGTCTCGTGGGCGCTGACGCCGCGGGCGCGGCCAGCCTGCTCGTCGGCGTCGGCCATGAACGCGCCGAACCACGCGGCGACCAGGTCGACCTCGTCCTCCCCGGCGACCCGCAGCCCGCCCGGCACCGGCGCGGGCGGCACCAGCTCGTCGAGTTCGTGCAGCCTGGTGTGCTGGGCCACCTCGACCCGGCCACCACCCAGACGGGCCACCTCGGCGGCACACTCGCGGGCCGCCGGCAGCGCGCCGTTGACCGCGGTCACCTCCTCGCCGCGCTCGTGCCACGTCCGGGCCAGCGCGACGGCCGCCGCCGCCGGCATCGGCAGCAGGAACGGCGGGAGCGGGGTGGTCCGCATCCCGACCCCCACCACCGCGCCGGCCGCGTCCCGGACGACGAGCCACCAGTCGTCGTCGGGTGCCTCGATCCCGTCGGCCCGACGGGCGGCGGCCCGGTTCGTGACGCTGGCGACCACGGTGGCGACCACCGGGTCCGCGGCCAGGTGGTCGCCGGCGGCGGCGAGGAACTCGCCCGGCTCGGAATGGAAGTGCAGGGTGGGGGCGGTCGTCATGGGCGAACGCTAGCGGCCGGTCGGCGCCCCGCCGAAGCGGTTTTCCGGCCCTCGGCCCGCCGGCTCATCCGCCGGCCAGCTCCGCGAACCACCGCCCGCCGGCCGGGTGCACGTCGCGCACCACCAGACCGGCCGTCGCGGCGGGACCGTGCACCGCCCGGGTGTCCAGCCGGGCCCAGCCGAAGCCGGGTCCCCGTCGTCGCCCGGAGACCACGTACGCCCGGCCCTGCCAGGCGCCGCTGCCGGGCGGCTCCAGCTCGACCAGGACCGTGCCGTCCCGGTGCAGCAGCTCCCGGCACCGGCGCAGCAGGCGGCCCGGGTCGCCACCGATGCCGATGTTGCCGTCCAGCAGCACCACGTGCCGCCACCGGCCCTCGGCGGGCAACGGGTCGAACAGGTCGGCCCGCAACGCGACCGCGCCCCGGGACCGGGCCAGCGCCACCGCCCGGGCGCACACGTCGACCCCGAGCGTGCTCACGCCGGAGCGCGTCAGCGCCGCGGTGAGTCGGCCCGGCCCGCACCCGAGGTCCAGCGTCGGCCCGTGGCAGCGGTCCACGACCGTGGCGATCGCCGCCTCGGCCGGGCCGTGCCACCGCTCCAC
>NZ_CADEAU010000629.1 GCF_902825405.1 Micromonospora maritima
CTCGCCGCCGCCGTGCTGGCGGTGCTCGCCGGTGTCGGCGTGACGCTGGTCCGGCCGCCGGCCGAGCCGGCCACCCGGCAGGTGGCGCTGACCGCGATGCGGCCGGTGGCCGGGACCGTGCCGGTGCACGCCGAGGTAGGGCTCACCGAGACGCCCTGGGGCACCGAGGTCACCATGCACTGCGGCTACGACAGGCGGGCCGGGCACCGCGAGGCGTACACGTTCCGGCTGGTGGCGCACGGCCCGGACGGCGCGACGGAGCAGATCGGCTCCTGGCTCGCCGCCCCCGGCGACGACCTGCGCTTCTCCGGCGTCACCCGCTTCACCAGGGGTGAACTGGTCCGCCTGGAACTGCAACGAGGCACCGAAACCCCCGTCCTCGCCTACGACCTCCGCTGACCCCCCACCCCCGCCACGTCGATCTTGCGCTTTGGGCCCCCAGTCCGGGTGTATTGCCCCTTTCGTCGGGGCGGAAAGTGCAAGATCAGCGCGCGGGGTCAGGGGTGGGGACGGGGGTTTCGAGGGGGCGGGGGGTGGCGCGGGTGCGGCGGGTGTTTCGCAGGGCGTCGACGGTGAAGACCACGAGGGCCAACCAGACCAGGGCGAAGCCGGCGAGCCGGGCGGGGGGCATCGGCTCGTGGAAGATCAGCACGCCGCAGCCGAGCTGGAGGATCGGGGCCAGGTACTGCAGCATGCCGACGGTGGACAGCGGCAGCCGGTTCGCGGCACCGGCGAAGAGCAGCAGCGGGATCGCGGTGGCGGCGCCGGCCAGCACCAGCAGCGCGGTGTGCCCGGCCGAGACGTGCCCGAACGTCGAGTCGCCCCGGAACGACAACCACGCCAGGTACGCCAGGGCCGGCAGCGCCAGCACCGCCGACTCGACGAAGAGCCCCTCCACGGCGGGCAGCCCGAGTCGCTTCTTGACCAGGCCGTAGCCGGCGAAGCTGAACGCGAGCGTGAGCGCCAGCCAGGGCAGTCGGCCGTAGTCGACGGTGAGGACCGCCACGGCGAGCGCGCCCACGGCCAACGCCGCCCACTGCCCCGGGCGCAGCCGCTCCCGCAGCGCGACCACGCCGAACAGCACCGACACCAGCGGGTTGATGAAGTAGCCGAGCGCGGTCTCCACCACCCGGTCGGAGTTCACGCCGTAGATGTAGGTGCCCCAGTTGACCGCGATCAGCGCGGCCGCGAGCGCGATGCCGGCCAGCGCGCGGGGCCGCCGGGCCAGCGTGCGCAGGAAACCGACGTGGCGCATCGCGGCCAGCAGCAGCGCCACGAACGCCACCGACCAGACGATCCGGTGCGCCAGGATCGCCACCGGCCCGGCTGGGCGGAGCAGCTTGAGGTAGATCGGGAAGAAACCCCAGAGCAGGTACGCGCCGACGCCGTACAGATAGCCGAGGCGGAGCTGGTTCACCCGTCCACCGTAAGGTGCGGATCGGGCTCCTGATCCTTTCCGGTGATGGGCGTCACCCGCTGGTCGAGCTCCATGTAGCGGTCCGCCGCCACCGGCTGGAAACCGAGCTTCCCGTACACCCCGTGCGCGTCCAGGGTGGCCAGCAGGATCCGGCGTACGCCCAGCTCGGCGAGGTGGTCGCGGACGCCGCCGGCCAGCCACGTGCCCAGCCCGCGACCGCGTTCGGCCCGGTCCACGTAGACGTCGCAGAGCCAGGCGAAGGTGGCCCGGTCGGTCACCACCCGGGCGACCGCGACCTGCCGGCCGTCGCCGGGCCGGTAGACGCCGAAGCCGATCGAGCCGGCGAACGCACGGGCGACCGTCTCCCGCTCCCGCCCGAGCGCCCAGTACGCGTCCGTGGCGAGCCAGTCGTGCACCCGGTCCAGGTCGAGCCGGTCCGGGTCGGTGCTGAGCTGGTAGCCGTCGGCGCGGGTCAGGGTGAACACCCGGCCGACGTTAGTACCGCCGCCCCGGTCGCTCGCCAGCCAATTCCCGCTCGCTGGCCTGGCCGGCCCGGCCGGCGTCGTGGAGCGCCGGCCGGGTCGCCGGGCGTCAGTCGCGGTCGAGGACGGCGCCGAGGATCCAGGTGACGATGCCGACGAAGAGCGCGCCCAGCACCGCCGCCGGCCAGAACCCGTCCACGTGGAAGGGCAGCCCGGCCTCGCCGGCGATCCAACTCGTGAGCAGGAACAGCAACCCGTTCACCACGAGCGCGATCAGGCCGAGGGTGAGCAGGTAGAAGCCGCAGCCCACGGTCTTGATGATCGGCTGGAGCACCGCGTTGACCACACCGAAGATCACCGCGACGAGCACCAGCGTGGTCACCGTCTCGGTGGCCGAATCGGAGTCGAGCGTGATGCCCGGGATCAGCAATGTGGCGAGCCAGAAGGCCACCGCCGTCGTCGCCACCCGGATCAGAAGACCCTTCAGGAAATCCATGGCGGGGATCGTGCCACGCCGGTTCCCCGCGCGGAACCCGTGCGACCGGCTCAGCGGCGGGTCGGACGACCGACCAGTTGCGACTCGACAGGCGTCGGCGAGAGCAGCGCCCAGCGCAGCGCCCGCCGGTTGACCACCGCCACCATGTCGTCGCGGATCCGGGTGAGCCAGTCGGCGGAGCCGCCGAGGCCGAGCGCGGTGCCGGCCAGGGCGGCCTCGGCCGGGTCGAGCGGTTGCAGGACGGCGAGGTCGGCGCGGGCCAGTGCCGGGGCGTCCGCCGGGGAGATCGGAAGAGCGTCGTGTAGGGAAAGAGTGTTCAGAGCGGTGTAGATCTCGGTGGTC
>NZ_CADEAU010000630.1 GCF_902825405.1 Micromonospora maritima
GACGCCGGCGGCCCGGCGGTGCGGGTGGCCAGCCAGAACCTGCGCGCCGGCAATCCCGACCCGGCGGCCACCGCCGCCGCGCTGGCCGGTGCGGCTCCGGACCTGATCGGCCTGCAGGAGGTCGCCGACGGTCCGCGGGTGGCCTCGGTCCTGGCCGACCGCTACCCGCACCGGTCGGTGGTGTCCACGGTGGCGCTGTGGAGTCGCTGGCCGATCCGGGAGGCGCACGGCGTGGACACCGGCCTGGGCTGGGACCGGGCGTTGCGCGCGGTCGTGGCCGCCCCGCAGGGGGACCTCGCGGTGTACGTCGTGCACCTGGGCTCGGCGCGGGCCGGGCACACCGCCACCCGCGACGACACGGTGGCCGCGTTGGCCGCCGCCGTCCGCGCCGACCCGGCCGACCGGCTGGTGGTGCTCGGCGACCTGAACACCGCCACCACCGACCGGGTCTTCGACCCGCTGACCCGGCTGCTCGGCGACGCGCAGGCCGACGCCGGGCAGGGCTTCGGCTTCACCTGGCCGGCCGAACTGCCGGTGACCCGCCCGGACCACGTCCTCTACCGCGGGCTCACCCCGACCACCGCCGGGGTGGTACGCACCCCGGACAGCGACCACCGCGCGGTGACCGCCGGCTTCCGCTGGTGACCGGTCAGTGCCGGCCGTTCTCCGCCGGCGTGACCGTGAGCCGGTGCCGGCTCGGGTCACCGCTGGAGAACGGCCAGAGCCGGTCGGCGTACGCGACCAGGTCGGCCAGCTGCTCCCGGGTCAGCCCGGCCGAGGAGATCTCGGCGTGCACGTCGGCCCGGTAGCGGCCGTCGTCGTCCCGGCCCAGCTTCGCCTCGGCGGTCACCTGCACGGTGTGCGCCTCGTCGGTGATCTCACCCGCCGCCTCCACCGCGGCGTGGTGCAGGCAGGAGGCGAACGCGGCAGCCAGGAGCTGTTCCGGCGTCAGGCCGGTGCAGTGCGGCGCCAGCGGGGACGCCAGGGCGGAGGAGAGACCGCCGTCGTCGGTGCGTACGTGACCGCCCGCCGCGGTCGCCGTGGCCGTCTCGGCCAGCCAGGAACTCGGATCCGGCATCGCGTTCCTCCCGTCACTCATCGGCCCGGGTTCCCGGCCCCCGACCGGCGAAACCGCACCCGTGCCGGCAGTACGCTCAACCCACCCGACCGCTGGTGGCCGCGTCGACGGCCATCGCCTCCGTCGCCTCGGCGGCGGCCCGGCTGTTCCACGGCGACACCTCCGCCGCCCGTTGCCTCGGCAGCACCACGGTCATCGGCACGTAGACCCGGGCGTCCACCGCCTCGGCCAGCAGCAGCGCGGCCATCGCACTCGTCGGCCGGGCGGCCGGGTCCGCGTCGAGGCAGCTGCGGCACAGCTCCGCCACCTCGGGCGGCAGGCCGGGGATCTCCGGCAGCGGCCGGGGTGGCCGACGCCGCCGCGAGCCGAGCAGCTGCGTGGTGCTCCCGGCGTCGTAGGGCAGCCGACCGGTCAGGCAGTAGTAGAGCAGCACGCCCAGCGCGTACATGTCGGCGGCCGGGGTGGCCGGCTGCCGGTCGAGCTGCTCCGGGGCCAGGTACGCCGGGGTGCCCACGACGACCCCCTCCGGGGTGTGGTCGGGTGCGCCGGCCGGGGTGGCGATGCCGAAGTCGAGCACCTTCACCCCGAACGGGGTGAGGATCACGTTCGCCGGCTTCACGTCCCGGTGCACGATGCCGTGCCCGTGCGCGGCCGCCAGCGCCGCGCACACCTCGGCGCAGACCCGCACCGCGATGCGCCAGTCCAACGGGCCGTTGCGCAGGTGGGCGGCGAGCGTCTCGCCCTCGGCCAGCTCCATCACGATGTACGGCACCGGCCGACCGTCCGGCAGCTCGGCGGTGCCGAAGTCGTGCACGCTGGCGACGTTCGGGTGCACCAGCCGCGCCGCCGAGCGGGCCTCGGACCTGATCCGATGCACCGCGCCGGCGTCGCCGTCCAAGCCGGGTGAGATCAGCTTCACCGCCACGGTCCGGTCGAGCACACGGTCGTGGGCCCGCCAGACCTCCGACATGCCGCCCAGGCCGGCCCGCTGTTCGAGCTCGTACCGCCCGCCCAGCGTCCTCATCGACCACTCCCTGCCTCGTCCGGTCCCCTCCGGTCCCGCTACCCGGCCCCCGACCTGTGCAAACCGTCGGGGGTGCCGGGCCGGCCGGGGTAGCTTCGCGGCGAGGGTGTCGACAGGGGAACGGAGAGTGACCGTGGCTTCGGTGCGTGTGCGGTTCGTCGGCGGTCCCGCCGACGACCTGGTCCGGGACCTGCCCGCGGAGCCGGACGGCGCGCCACCGCCCCGGTGGATCCTGCGCCACCCCGACCGGCCGGCCGACGGTGTGGCGGACCACCTCTACGAGCGCGGCAACCGTGCCGGCCCGGAGGGCTGGACGATGCGCTACGTGCGCACCGACCCGTTCGGCGCGACCGAGTGACGCTCAGCCCGGACGGACGCCCGTGGTGTCGAGGATGACCGAGGTGACCAGGTCCGGGTCGTCGTGCATCGGCACGTGCCCGCAGCCCGGCAGGTCCAGGTGCCGGGCGGCGGGCAGTCGGGTACGGGCCAGCGCCGCCTGGCGGTAGGGCAGGATCCGGTCCCGGGTGCCCCACGCCACCGTCACCGGCACGGTGGGCGCGCCGGCGAACGCGTACCCCCGCCCGGCGCGGGCCACGGCACGGAACGCCCGCGCCTGCCGCAGCGCGCGGG
>NZ_CADEAU010000631.1 GCF_902825405.1 Micromonospora maritima
CGGCCTGGGCGGCGAGCGCGGCCGGGTGGGCGGCGGAGAGCAGCACCGGCACGACCGGCCGGTCCACGGTGGCCGCCGGGGCGGGGTCGGGCTCGGCCGGTGGGGCCTCCTCGACGACCAGGTGGGCGTTGGTGCCGCTCATGCCGAAGGAGGACACGGCGGCCCGGCGGACCCGGTCGGGTGCGGCGGGCCACGGCTGCGCCTCGGTGAGCAGGGCGACCTCGCCGGTCGACCAGTCGACGTGGGGGGTCGGCTCGTCGGCGTGCAGGGTGGCCGGGAGCAGGCCGTGCCGCAGCGCGAGCACCATCTTGATCACACCGGCGACGCCGGCGGCGGCCTGGGTGTGGCCGAGATTGGACTTGAGGGAGCCGAGCCGCAGCGGCCGTCCGGCGGGCCGGTCCCGGCCGTACGTGGCCAGCAGCGCCTGCGCCTCGATCGGGTCGCCGAGCGTGGTGCCGGTGCCGTGTGCCTCGACCACGTCCACGTCGGCCGGGGTGAGGCCGGCGTTCTCCAGCGCCTGGCGGATGACCCGCTGCTGGGCCGGGCCGTTGGGCGCGGTGAGGCCGCTGCTGGCGCCGTCGGAGTTGACCGCGCTGCCCCGGATCACGGCCAGGACGGGGTGTCCGAGCCGCCGGGCGTCGCTGAGGCGTTCGACCAGGACCAGGCCGACGCCCTCGGCCCAGCCGGTGCCGTCGGCGGCGGCGGAGAACGCCTTGCAGCGTCCGTCGGCGGCCAGGCCGCGCTGCCGGGAGAACTCGACGAAGCCGCCCGGGGTGGCCATCACGCTGGCGCCACCGGCGACGGCCAGGGTGCACTCGCCGTCGCGCAGCGCCTGGGTGGCCAGGTGCAGGGCGACGAGCGACGACGAGCAGGCGGTGTCGATCGTGACGGCCGGCCCTTCCAGGCCGAACGTGTAGGCGAGGCGGCCGGAGATGACGCTGGCGGCGGTGCCGGTCAGCACGTACCCCTCGGCGCCCTCGGGCAGGCGGCGCAGCACCGACGCGTAGTCCTGGCCGGCGGTGCCCACGAACACGCCGGTACGGCTGCCGCGCAGTGTGCCGACGTCGACACCGGCCCGCTCGAACACCTCCCAGGTGGTCTCCAGCAGCAGTCGCTGTTGCGGGTCCATGGCCAGGGCCTCGCGCGGGCTGATGCCGAACAGGGTGGGGTCGAAGTCGCCGGCGTCGGCCAGGAACCCGCCCCGGTCGCAGTACGAGGTGCCCGGGTGGTCCGGGTCCGGGTCGTACAGCCCGGCGAGGTCCCAGCCCCGGTCGGTCGGGAACGGGCCGGTCGCGTCGGTGCCGGCGACGACCAGGTCCCAGAGCTGTTCCGGGGAGCCGACCCCGCCGGGGAACCGGCAGGCCATGCCGACCACGGCGATCGGCTCCGGTTCCTCCAGCTCGCGCAGGCGCCGGTGCGCCTGTCGGAGCTCGGTGGTCACCCACTTGAGATGTTCGAGGAGCTTCTCTTCGTCCGCCATGATCCACCCGCCCGAACTTGCTGCCGATCGATTCCGTCGAACACCGAGGTGGTCACCGGTGCGGCTCACCGGTGACCGGGGACGGCCGACGGCGACGGGGGTACGCCGGCACCCGGCCCGTCACCGTGCATGGACGCTACTGAGCGCTGAGCTGCGACCCCAACCCCTAGGGACCCCTCATTCACGCTGGCGGCGGGGTGCCCGGCGTCGGCCGTGACGGTCCCGCCGGGACGGTCAGCGCAGCTGTCCGGCGAGGGTGGGCAGGATCGCCCGGGGCCGCCCGGGCGGGGTGGCGCGGCGGCGCCACTCGCGCGGGTAGCCGACGGAAACCTCTTCGAACCGCACTCCGTCGTAGCGGGTGCTGCGCGGGATGTGCAGGTGTCCGTAGACGGCGACGCGGGCCTCGTAGTGCAGGTGCCAGTCGGCGGTGAGGTCGGTGCCGCACCACTGGGCGAACTCGGGGTGCCGCAGGATCCGGGTGGGTTCGCGGACCAGCGGGTAGTGGTTGACCAGCACGGTGGGCAGGCCGCCGCGCTCGGCGTCGAGGCGCCGTTCGGTGCGGACGACCCGGGCCCGGCACCACGCGTCGCGGCTCGGGTACGGGTCGGGGTGCAGCAGGATCTCGTCGGTGCACACCACCCCGGTCTCGTACGCCCGCGCCAGCGCCTGGGCCCGGTTCCAGGTGCCCGGTGGCCGCCACGAGTGGTCGTACCCGACGAACAGCGGCACGACGAGCACCGGGTCGCCGTCGGGGTCCCAGACCGGGTACGGGTCCTCGGGGGTGCACACGCCGAGCCGCCGGCACAGGTCCACCAGGTGCCGGTAGCGGGCCTCGCCGCGCAGTTGCACCGGGTCGTCGCGGGGCGTCCACAGCTCGTGGTTGCCGGGCGCCCAGACGACCCGGGCGAAACGGCCGGCGAGCAGGCCGAGCACCCGTTCGACGTCGTGCAGGTACTCCCCGACGTCACCGGCGACGATCAGCCAGTCGTCGTCGTGGTCGGGGCGCAGCCCTTCGACCAGCGCGCGGTTCTCCGCGTACCCGACGTGCAGGTCGCTGATGGTGAGCAACCGCCCGCTGCCGGCGGTCACGATTTGCCGAACTCCTGTCGGATGATGGCGAAGATGTCGTCCTCGCCGGCGGCGGCCAGGTCGTCGGCGGGCGGCGGCGGGGTGGCGGCGCCGCGCCAGCGGGCGAGCAGGTCCTCCAGCCGGCGGGTGACGTCCGCGGCGCGCCGGTCGCGCAGCA
>NZ_CADEAU010000632.1 GCF_902825405.1 Micromonospora maritima
CCCGCTCGTGCTCGCGGACGCGGCCGAGGCCGCGCTGGGCACGGCCCGCCGGGCGGCCGGCGGTCGGGCGGTGCCGGTCTGCCTGGACGCCACCCGAGGGCTGCCGTTCCGGGCCGGTAGCTTCGCCGGGCTGCTCGCCGGTGAGCTGATCGAGCACGTCTACGACCCCCTGGCGCTGCTGCGCGAGTGCCACCGCGTGCTGGTACCGCACGGCCTGCTGGTGCTGACCACCCCGAACCTGGCGCCGGTGCAGGACCGGCTGGCGTTCCTCGCCGGGCGCGCCCCACGCCAGGTCGATCCCCTGCACCCCTATCTCTGGCTGCACATCCGGCCGTTCACCGCGTCGCTGCTGCGGCGGACGCTGCGCCGGGCCGGGTTCACGCCGCTGGCGATGCGGTCAAACGAGGTCGGCTGGCGGCTGCCCGGCGGGCGGTGGGTCGCCTCGCGGTGGCTGGCCCGGGCCGCGCCCGGCCTCGGCGGCTCGCTCATCTGCGCCGCCCGTCGCGGCGGCGCACCGCCACCGCCCCGGAACGCCCCGTGATCGTGACATTGACAAAGGGCTATCATGGAGGTTCCGTCGTCGACCGGGGGATGTCATGACGCGCCTGTTCGCCTGGGTCGTCACCAATCTCGACGCGTTCATCGGCCTGCTGCTGGCCGTCACGGTGGCCGTGCTGGGCCTGACCAACACGGTCAGCCAGGACGTGGTCAACAGCGCCATCCTGCTGGTCCTCGGCCTGCTCGCGCAGGCGGTGCTGCGCGACCGGCTGCGCCGGCAGACCGCCGAGCAGCAGGTGCGTCAGGTCATGGTGGACACCCGGGACCGGCTCACCGACCTGGTCCCGCAGATGCGCGAGATCACCGGCCCGGAGGGCGCGCTGAACCGGGCCCGGGAGGCCATCGACAGCGTCTCCATGGTGCGGGTGCTGCACGGCAGCGAGGTGGGCCAGACGCTCGCCGAGGCCCGCCGGCACACCGACCGGTGGACCTTCAAGGGCGGCACCGGCACCTACCTGCGGGCGGTCACGCTGCCGGAGTGCCTGGAGCACGCGCGTCGCCGCAACGCCACCCTCACCGTCGCCGTCGAGATCATCGACCCGACCGACGAGGACGTCTGCGAGCGCTACGCGCGGTTCCGCCGCAGCCTCGACCCGGACGCGCCGGGGGAGCGGTGGACGGTCGACCGGACCCGCAAGGAGTCCTACGCCACGGTGCTCGCCGCCTGTTGGCACCTGCAACGCTCCGGCCTGCTCACGGTCGAGGTCCGGCTCTCCGCCCAGATGACCACGTTCCGCTACGACCTCTCCTCGTCCTGCGTGGTCATCACCCAGGAGAACCCGCAGACGCCGGCGCTGCGCATCGACCGGGGCGAGCTCTACTACAACCGGTTCAACATCGAACTCGACTACAGCCGCAAGCAGAACCGGCGGGTGCCGATCGAGGCGGCCGGTCAGGTCAAGCTCGACGACGAGCCGTCGGTCGAGCAGGTGCGCCGGCTGTTCGCCGCGCTCGGGCTCACGCTGCCCCGGTCCTTCGGCGACCGCGAGGTCGCCGACATCGTGGGCAAGGCCATCCAGGCGAGGAATCCGTACGCATGACGAGCTACGCCGACCTCGAGCGGGAGATCGACCGCGGCACCCGGCCGGAACTGCTGCGCGACTGGGTGCTGGACGTGCTCGCCGACGTCGCCGACGGGCGACGGGCACTACGGGCCGTCCGGCACCCGCTCGGGTTCACCTGCCTGCCGGTCGAGCGCGACGGGCCGGACGGGATCTGCGTGCACGCCTGGCCGGCCGACCCGCCGCCGGTGCGACCGACCACCTCGACGATGCACTCGCACAGCTGGGACCTGCTCAGCCACGTCCTGTACGGCACGGTCCGCAACGAGCTGATCGACGTCGACGACGCCACCGCCGACCCGCCCTGGCGGGTCTACGAGGTGCACAGCTTCGGCGAGGTGGACGAGATGGCGGCCACCGACCGGTTGGTCACCGCGACGACCGCCACCGTGGAGACGCACTCGGCCGGCGACTCGTACGCGCTGCGCGCCGGCGGCTTCCACACCTCGGAGGTCGGCGCCGGTTCCCCGGCGGTGACCGTGGCGCTCGGCCGGACCACTCCCGGCGCGTGCGACCTGAGCCTCGGCGCGGTGGACGGGCGCAGCCACCGGGTACGCCGGGACCGCTGCGACGCGGCGGAGACCGCGCGGATGGCGCGGGAGATCGCGCGACTGGTGGCACGGGGCTGACTGGCTGGAGGAGCCATGGACGTGGAGCCGAACAGAGGCGGGCCCGACCTGCGCGACGCGCACCGGTTCGCGGTGGAGGCGGCCCGGGCGGCGGGCCGGCTGCTGCGCCGGGGCACCCGGGGCGAGATGCACGCCCGGGCCAAGAACGACTCCGGTGACCTGGTCACCGACCTCGACCTGGCCGCCGAACGGCTGATCGTGGACCGGATCCGGGCCCGCTGGCCGGAGCACGGGGTGATCGCCGAGGAGGGCGGCGAGTACGCCCCGGACACCACCTGGGCCTGGCTGGTGGACCCGCTCGACGGCACCAACAACGTGGCGATCGGCCTGCCCGCGTACGTGGTGGGCATCGCGCTGTGCGAGCGCGGCTCACCGGTGCTGGGCGTGGTGCACGACCCGGTCGCCGGCCGCACCTGGTCCGCGATCCGCGGCCGGGGCGCGTTCGTGCACGCCGCCGGCCCGGTGGGCCG
>NZ_CADEAU010000633.1 GCF_902825405.1 Micromonospora maritima
TTTTTTTTTTTTTTCAAGCAGAAGACGGCATACGAGATCATGATGAGTGACTGGAGTTCAGACGTGTGCTCTTCCGATCTCTCGCCGGGTTCGGGCTCCAGGTTGGCCGACCGCTCGCGCCGATGCTGGCGCAGAGCGCTCCCTCGGTCGACGAGGCGCTCACCGCCACCGGCCTCCCGGCCGTGGTCGACGTGAAGCTCGACGGCATCCGCATCCAGGTGCACCGCTCCGGCCAGGACATCGCGGTGTTCACCCGCAGTCTCGACGAGATCACCGGCCGGCTGCCCGAGGTGGTGGCCGCCGTCCGCGCGCTGCCCGCCCGCGAGCTGGTGCTCGACGGCGAGGCGATCGGGCTGGACGCCACCGGCCGTCCGCTGCCGTTCCAGGAGACGTCCAGCCGCGCCGCCCGGCGCACCACGCCCAGCACCACCGGCCGCACCCCGGTCGCGCCCGCCGTGCTGGCCGCCGCCGAGCGCACCGGCGAGCCGGTGCTGACGCCGTACTTCTTCGACCTGCTGCACCTCGACGGCACCGACCTGATCGACGAGCCGGGCCGCGAGCGCTGGGCCGCGCTGGCCGGGGCGGTCGACCCGTCGTTGCTGGTCGGCCGGGTCGAGGTGGACGACGCGGCGCAGGCCGGCGCGGCGTTCGCGGCGGCGGTCGACGCCGGCCAGGAGGGGGTGGTGGTCAAGGATCCCGCCGCGCCCTACGACGCCGGCCGGCGCGGCGCGGCCTGGGTCAAGGTCAAGCCTCGGCACACACTCGACCTGGTGGTGCTGGCGGTCGAGTGGGGCAGCGGCCGGCGTCAGGGCTGGCTGTCCAACCTGCACCTCGGGGCCCGCGACCCGGGCACCGGCGAGTTCGTCATGCTCGGCAAGACGTTCAAGGGGCTCACCGACGAGCTGCTGCGCTGGCAGACCGAGCGCTTCCTGTCGCTGGCCGTGGAGAAGGGTGACTGGGTGGTGCGGGTCCGGCCGGAGCAGGTGGTCGAGATCGCCTTCGACGGGGTGCAGACCAGCAGCCGCTACCCGGGCGGGATGGCGCTGCGCTTCGCCCGCGTGGTGCGCTACCGGGACGACAAGACCGCCGCCGAGGCGGACACGATCGACGCGGTGCGGGCGATCCACGCCGGCCGGGTCACCGGGTGACGGGTCAGGTGGCGGCGGGCTCGGCGGCCCGGTCCACCGGCTCCCGCGGGCCGTCCAGGCCGGCCCGCCGACGCGCCTCCCGGCGTGCCACCCAGCCGTAGCCGACCAGGCTCATCACCGCGAAGATCCACCACTGCCAGACGTAGCCGAAGTTCTGCCAGTTGTTGGTGTGCCCGATCGGCACCGCCTGGAACGCCGGGTCGGCGGCCGGGGTCTGCCCGTCGAGCAGCACGTAACCGCCGGCCACCGGGTAGGGCAACTGCTTCGCCAGGCGGGGGATGACGATCCTCCGGGCCTCCAGCTTGCCGTCCCGCCGGTCCACCCCGCCGCCACCGCTCTCGCTGCCGACCACCCGGCCGGTGACCGTGACCTCGCCGGTCGGCGCGGGCGGCACGGACGGCTGGGCGGTGGCGCCGGCACCCGGCGTGGGCGGGATCCACCCCCGGTCGACGAGCACCGCGCTGCCGTCGGCGAGCACCAGCGGCGTGAGCACCTCGAAGCCGACCTTGTTGTCCACGGTCCGACCCCGGATCAGCACGACGTTGGCGGGGTCGTAGCGGCCGGTGGCGGTGACCCGGCTCCAGGTGAGCCGCTCGGCCGGGGCGGGACCGACGCTGCCCGGGCCACCGGTCGGTGCGGGCAGTGCGTCGCGCAGCGGCGCGGGGGTCATCGTGGCGCCGGCGTCGATCCGGTCGTTGATCGCCGACCGGCCCCGGTAGCGGTCCAGCTGCCAGTTGCCCAGGAACACCATCACCGTGGCGGCCACCAGCGTCAGCGCGAGGTAGCCGAGCCAGCGCGGGGTCAGCAGGAACCGGTACACGTTGGCCAAGGCTACCCGTATGAGCGGGGCCACTCGCGGCTGCCGGGCGGAACGGGGCGCTCCGCGGCCGACGGGCGTCGGAGCGGACGGGTATGGTCACGCGGGCGGAAATCACCCCGGACCCAGGAGTCGATGATGACCGACGTGCCGCGCGTCGTGCTGAGCGCGCCCTCCTCCGGGCACGGCACCGGTGCCCTCTCCCTCGGCCTGCTCGCCGCCCTCGCCGAGCGCGGCGTCCCGGTGGCCGGGTTCAAGGTCGGGCCGGACCAGGTGGACGCGGCGTACCTGGGGCTCGCCGCCGGCCGCCCCGGCCGCACGCTGGACCCCCGGCTGGTCGGCCCGGAGCGGGTCGCGCCGCTCTTCGCGCACGGCGCCGCCGGCGCCGGTTTCGCGCTGGTCCAGGGCACCATGGGGCTCTACGATTCGGTCGCCGGTCGGCCCGAGAGCGAGTCCACCGCCGCTGTGGCCACCGCGCTGCGCAGCCCGGTGGTGCTGGTCGTGGACGTCGCCGCGATGGGGCAGTCGGTGGCCGCGCTGGTGCACGGCTTCCGCTCCTACGACGAGCAGCTCTGGCTGGGTGGCGTGATCCTCAACCGGGTGGCCGCGCCCCGGCACGAGGCGCTGCTGCGCGAGGCTCTGGACGACGTGGGGGTGCCGGTCTACGGCGCGCTGCGCCGGCACGAGCTGCCCCCGGTGCTGCCCGCCCGCCGGCACGGTGCCGCGCCCGTGGTGCGCGGTGACGCCGAGGCC
>NZ_CADEAU010000634.1 GCF_902825405.1 Micromonospora maritima
CCCCGGCGGCGGGTGGGACCGGTGCCGGGCGTGCCCGGCGCGCCGGCCGTGGCGGCGGAGACGGTCGGCAGTCTGGCGCCGGTGGGCCGCTGACTCGTACGCCGGCCTCGGTGAGCTGTTAAAAGGGGGCCCCTCCTCTACGGAATGCGTTAAGAGGGGCCCCCTCCTTACACCTCAGCCGATCGCGGCGGTCAGCGCGGCCAGGTAGCCGTAGCGGTAGCCGTCGGCGTTCGGGTGGTACGCCTCGATCACGCCGCTGACGTCGCGGATCCACGGCTGGGCCGCGCACACGCCGTGCCCGGTGAAGTACGGCCGGGCGTCGACGAAGGTGGCCCCGGCCGCGCCGGCCCGGTCGGCGGTGACCCCGTTCAGCACGTCCGCGGCCTGGTTGAGGATGGTGCGCTTGTAGCTGCTCATGGCGAGCAGGCCGCAGTACCCGGTCTCGAACAGCCGCGGGTAGCCCAGCACCACCAGCCGGGCGTTCGGCGCCCGCTCGCGGATCGCGGCGTAGGTGGCGTCGAGCCGGCCGGGCAGCGTGGCGGTGGCGAACGCCTTGGCCCCGGCCACCGCGCTCTCGCAGCTCGACGTGCTGCCGAAGCGACAGCTGGTCATCACGTCGGCGAAGCCGGCGTCGTTGCCGCCGATGGTGATGGTGACGAGCGTGGTGCTCGCACTGAGCTGCCCGACCTGGTTGTTCCGGACGTCGGCGGTGACCGCCCCGCCGCAGGCGGGGAAGCGGAAGCTGGTGACCGCGTGCGCCGCGGCCCAGAGCGGGGCGTACGACTTCTGGCTGCGCAGGCAGGTGGAGAAGTCGTACGGCCCGGCGCCGACGCCGGAGGAGTAGGAGTCGCCCAGGGCGACGTAGTTGACGGTGGCCGCGCGGGCCGCGCCGGGCAGGAGCACGGCGCCGAGGACGGCCGCCAACACCGCGGCGAGGGCGGTACGGACGCGACGGGACATGACAGGACCTCCACGGGACAGGGGTGGTGGAGCCCGTTGACCGCGCGCGTGGCCGAGGGGTCGTGCTTGTTACTAGTCGGTAATGCTATCGAAACATTCCCAAGAATTGAATAGCCGACGGCACAGATCCGTTTACATGCGTCGATTAGGTTGACCGGTGCGTACCCCCGACGGAGGGAGTCCCACCCGTGCGACGCGCACTCACGGCGGCGATCGCCGCCCTGACCCTCACCACCGCCGGCACCACCGTGACCGGCGCCCCCGGCCTGGCCTCCCCGACCGGATCAGGCCGACCGCAACCCGCGGCGGCGACCCCGACGCCGGGCAGCCCCGGGCTGGGCGACAGCTACTTCCCCGACTACGGCAACGGCGGATACGACGTCGACCACTACGACATCCGGCTGCGCTACGAGCCGGCCACCGACCGGCTCGGCGGCACCACCACGATCCTGGCCACCGCCCGCAAGGACCTGTCCCGCTTCAACCTCGACTTCGCGCTCGACGTCGAATCGGTCCGGGTCAACGGCCTGGTCGCCGGGTTCGCCCGGGCCGGCGACCACGAACTGGTGGTCACTCCGGCCCGGCCCCTGACCAGGGGCCAGCAGCTCACCGTGGTGGTGAGGTACGCCGGCGTCCCGTCGCAGACGAAGGTCTACGGCTACACGGCCTGGACCCGGACGGCCGACGGAGCGCTCGCGGTCAACGAACCCGAGTCGGCCTGGTGGTGGTATCCGAGCAACGACCACCCGAAGGACAAGGCCACCTGGGACATCTCGGTCTCGGTGCCGACCGGCGTCGAGGTGGTCAGCAACGGGGTACAGCCGCGCGACCCGCTGCCGGAGGCCGGCAACCGCACCCGGTGGAGCTGGCGCAGCGTCAAACCCGGCGCCACCTACCAGGCGTTCCTGGCCATCGGGCAGTACGACATCGTCACCGGCACCGCGCCGGACGGGCAGCCGGTGGTGAACGCGTACAGCACCACGCTGGGCGAGCGCGGTCCGGCGGCCCGGGCCAGCATCGAGCGGACCGCCGAGATCGTCGAGTGGGAGAGCGGGCTGTTCGGCCCGTACCCGTTCGAGGCGCAGGGCGGCGTGGCCGGGCCGATCGACGGCATCGGCTTCGCGCTGGAGACGCAGACCCGACCGGTCTACGGCCCCGGCTTCTGGCGGCGCGGTGCGAACCCGTACGTGGTGGTGCACGAGAACGCACACCAGTGGTTCGGCGACTCGGTCTCGGTGGCGGCCTGGCGCAACGTCTGGCTGAACGAGGGCTTCGCCTCGTACGCCGAGTGGCTCTGGTCGGAGGAGCAGGACGAGGGCACCGCCCAACAGCTGTTCGACTTCACCTACTCCAGCTACCCGGCCGACTCGGAGTTCTGGCACGTCCTTCCCGGTGACCCCGGCGCGGACCGGGTCTTCGACGACGCCGTCTACGACCGCGGCGCGATGGCGCTGCACCAGATCCGGCTGGCCGTCGGCGACCCGGCGTTCTTCCGGATCCTGCGCGCCTGGACGGCCCAGCGCCAGTACGGCAACGGCACCATCGAGCAGTTCCAGGCACTCGCGGAACGCGTCTCCGGACGCGACCTCGACCCGGTGTTCACCACCTGGCTGTTCACCGCCGGCCGCCCGGAGGTGGGCGCCGCCGCGCGGGCCACCTCGGCCCCGACCCGACCCGACTCCTGGGCGAGGATCCGGGCCGGGCACGACCTGCTCGGCCGCTGACCGACGCCGGCCGCGTCCGCTCCCCCACCGGCG
>NZ_CADEAU010000635.1 GCF_902825405.1 Micromonospora maritima
CCGCCCTCCGGCCGGGCCGGCGGCACGACCTCGGTGGCGCCGTAGGCGGGCCGACCCAGGTCCGCCGGGTGCTCGCGCAGCAGCCACACCACCAGGGGTACGACCGCCAGCGCCGCCCCGGCGACGACGAGTGCCGCCGTGCGCCAGCCGTGGTCGCGCACCAGCACCGCGACCAGCGGCAGGAACACCAGCTGCCCGGCCGCGCCACCGGCGGTGAGCACGCCGGTGACCAGGCCCCGGCGGTGGACGAACCAGCGCCCGGTGACGGTCGCCACGAAGGCCAGGGCCATCGAGCCGGTGCCCAGCCCGACGAGTACGCCCCAGCAGAGGACGAGCTGCCAGCTCTCCCGCATCACCACGGTCAGGCCGCTGCCGGCGGCCACCAGCACCAGCGCGCAGACCACCACCCGGCGGATGCCGAAGCGGTCCATCAGCGCGGCGGCGAACGGGGCGGTGACGCCGTAGAGCAGCAGGTTGACCGAGACGGCGGCCGAGATGGTGGCCAGCGGCCAGCCGAACTCGGCGTGCAGCGGGTGCAGCAGCACCCCGGGGGTGGCGCGGAAGCCGGCCGCGCCCACCAGGGCGACGAACGCGACCGCGGCGACGAGCCAGGCCGGATGAAGTCGGGATCGGAACACGCACCGAGTCTCGGCCACCACGAGCCTGGCAACGAGTGGCCGGAAAGCCAACGTGCGCAATAATCGGGCCATGTCCGTACCGCACCGCATCGCCGTCCTCGCCCTGGACGGCGTGGTCGCCCTCGACCTCGGCACCCCGGCCCAGGTCTTCGGCACCGCCCGCGACGAGCACCAGACCCCGCTGTACGCGGTCGCCACCTGCACGCCCGACGGTCGGCCGGTCCGCAGCACCGCCGGCTTCCAGGTGCTCCCCGAGCACGGGCTGGAGCTGCTGGAGACCGCCGACACGGTGATCGTCCCCGGCATCCACTCCGGTCCACCGCTGCACGACGGCACGGTGGCCGCCGAGGTCGCCGACGCGCTGCGCGCCGCCCACGCCCGGGGCGCCCGGATCATGTCCATCTGCACCGGCGCGTTCGTGCTCGCCGCCGCCGGCCTGCTCGACCGCCGCCCGGCCACCACCCACTGGGCGTACGCCTCCCGCTTCCGCTCCCTGCACCCGTCCGTCCGACTCGATCCCGACGTGCTCTTCGTCGACGACGGGCCGGTGCTCACCTCCGCCGGGGTGGCCGCCGGCGTCGACCTCTGCCTGCACGTCATCCGCACCGACCACGGCAGCGCGGTGGCCAACCGGGCGGCCCGGCGCTGCGTGGTGCCGCCGTGGCGGGAGGGCGGTCAGGCGCAGTACATCGAGCGGCCGGTACCGAAGGTCGCCACGACCGGCACCGCCGCGACGCGCGAGTGGGCCCGCCAGCGACTGCACGAACCCGTCGCACTGCGCGAGATGGCCGCGCACGCCCGGATGAGCGTCCGCACGTTCACCCGGCACTTCCGATCCGAGACCGGGCTGAGCCCGGCGCAGTGGCTGCTCCAACAGCGCACCGAACACGCCCGGGTGCTGCTGGAGAGCACCGACCTGAGCGTCGACCGGATCGCCCGCGACGCGGGTTTCGGCACCACCGCGGCCCTGCGCCAGCACTTCCACGCCCGGCTGGGCGTGGCACCCACCGCCTACCGCCGCACCTTCCGCGCCCCCCACCCGCTCATGCCCGCTACCGGTGTCGAGTCTGCCAACGGCTCACCCGGCAGCTCCCACTAGGCGGGGTGGGGTTGGCGGCGGAGGGAGCGGAGTTGGGTCAGGTGCAGGGGTAGGTGGACCCGGATGTGCAGGTCGAGGGCGCGGCCCCAGGGAAGCGAATCGTCGACGTCGAGGTCGAAGCCCTCGCGCAGCACGGTCTCCACGGGTGTCTCGGCGGCCGGACCCAGCCGTTCGGCCAGCGCGCAGAGCTTCTGGCTGGTGGCCCGCAGCAGCGTCGCGAGCCCGTCCAGCCCACCGCACTCGGAGACCAGCGCGTCGAGCTGAGGCCGGTGGATGGTGTCCAGGTCGTAGTACGCGAACGGCGAGCCGGCCAGGACCGCCTCGGTCGCCTCGCTCATCAGCTCGTCGTTGGCGGCGAGATGCGCGACGATCTGCTCGGCGCTCAACTGGCCCTCCGGCGGCGGCCCGAACCCACCCGCGTCCACCTCCGCGAGCACCTGGTCGTACGCCCGCCGCAACTCCGCGGCGTCCACCTCGTCCATGCCCCGCATCCAACCCCCGCCGCCACCTGCCACGCCCCGGCTACCCGGCCCGGTTCACCCGGACGGGGGTACGCGCGAACGGCCGGCACCCCGCTCGGGGGTGCCGGCCGTTCGCGTTTGTCTTACTTGGTCCAGTGCTGGGCCACGATGTCGGTGGCCTGCTTCTCCCACTGGGCGTACGCGTCGGGGTAGGCGGAGACCTGCACGGTCTGGGCGGCGTCGGTCAGGGGCATCTTGTCCCAGCCGTCGACCTGCTTCAGGCCCTTGAGGAACGCCAGGGTGGAGTACTCGGGGTCGGTGATCTGCTCCGGGGTGCCCCAACCACTGGAGGGGCGCTGCTGGAACAGGCCCAGCGAGTCGTGGTCGTTGCGGTCGCCGAGGTGGCCGAGGTTCTCCAGCTTCGACTCCTGCAGGGCGGTGGCGATCGAGATGACCGCGGCCCGCTCCGGCAGACCGGCCTTCTTCGTGGCGGCGATGATCGCCTTCGCGTTGGC
>NZ_CADEAU010000636.1 GCF_902825405.1 Micromonospora maritima
CGCGGCGCTCGGCGAGCTGGCCCGCGACGCCCGACCCGGGCTGCCGGTGCTGGTCGCGGTGACCGGCGCCAGCAACGTGACAGGCGAGTGCTGGCCGGTGGCCGAACTGGCCCGGGTGGCCCACCGGCACGGCGCCCGCATCCTGGTCGACGCCGCCCAACTGGCCCCGCACGCGCCGGTCGACCTGACCGCGCTGGACGTGGACTATGTGGCCCTCTCCGGTCACAAGCTCTACGCCCCGTTCGGCGCGGGCGTGCTGGCCGGACGCGCGGACTGGCTGGACGCCGCACCGCCGTACCTGGCCGGTGGCGGCGCCACCAGCCACGTCGGCGCGGCCACCCACGAGGTGCGGTGGACGACCGGCCCGGCGCGCCACGAGGCGGGCACCCCGAACCTGCTCGGCGCGGTGGCGCTGGCCGCGGTCTGCGAGGCGCTCACGGCCGTCGACCGGAGCGCGCTGCACGCCCGGGAGCAGGCACTGCTGTCCCGGCTGCGGTCCGGGCTGGCGGCCCTGCCGGACGTGGTGGAGCTGCGCACGTTCGGCCCGGAGGCGCCCCGGGTGGGCATCGTCAGCTTCGTGGTCGCCGGGCGGGACTCCGCCGAGGTGGCCGCCCACCTGGCGACCCGGTACCGGATCGGGGTGCGGGACGGCCTGTTCTGCGCCCACCCGCTGACCCGCCGCCTGCTGTCCGAGGCCGCCACCCGGTCCGGCCGCACGGACCTGCCCCCGACCGCCCTGCGCGCCAGCCTCGGCCTCGGCACCACCGCACCCGAGGTGGACACCCTCCTGACCGCCCTAGCCACCCTCCCCTAACCACCCACCCCCGCTCACCCCGGCTCGCTCCCGCTCGCCCCCGTCGATCATGAAGTTGGCGGCACTGGAGAACGCTCTCCAGGCAGCCAACCTCATGATCGACGCTTTCCCGGTGGGCCTACGGACGGTCCCGGGCCCGGCCTCGTGAGGTTGATCAAGGAGTTTGCGCGCTGGGGGAGATCAACTCCGACGTCAACTCCTTGATCGACAGAGCGAGGGAGCCAGGGCCGGGGCGGGCGGGGCGGGTGGGGGTCAGCCGACCGGGGGGGCGGTGGGGGGTTTGGGGGCCGGGCTCTGCTCGGTGGGCTCGCCGCTGCGCTGCTCCTTCTCGCCGAACGCCTGTCGGATCAGGCGGTTCGCCTCCTCCTGGTCGACGCCCGAGGCCACCATCAGGTCACTGGCGGTGGTCCGCACCTGTGCGATCACCACACTGCCGGAGAAGCCCACCCCCTCGGCGTACGCCCGGCCGGCCTCGCTGACCGCGCGCAGCGACCGCTCGCGCGCCCGCTCCGGCTCCTCGCCGGCGGCGAACTCGTGCCGCAGCAGACGTACCGACTCGGCCAGGTGGGCGATCGCGTCCGGCATCGGCTCGGGGATCGGCTCCTCGTCCTCGATCATGGTGACCGAGCGGCGGATCAGGGTGCCGCTGTTGCGCATCGCCCGGTCGATCGGCTCGGCCGCCTCCGCGTAGTGGGTCAGCTCGCTGCGCCGGTGCCAGCGGGCCGGGGAGATGGTGATGGTCTCCTTGGCGCCCTCGATCGCCTCGGAGAGGGCGGCCAACTCCTCCTTGTTCTCCCGGAGCCGGAACAGCGCGCGCTGGGCGGCGCCCCGGTCCTGGTTGCGCAGCGCCTCGGCGCAGCTGTCCAGCTGACCGGCGAGCAGGTCCAGCGCGGGGCGGGCGGCCCGGTTGATGACCCGCAGCGGGTTGAGCGGGAGCAGGATGGCGGTGACCAGCAACGCGATGCCACCGCCGAGGAAGGCGTCGACGAAGCGGGGGAACTCCAGGTTCTGGGTCGAGGGGCTGAGCGTCACGATCAGCACGGCGGTGGCCGCCGCCTGGATCACGATGGCGACGCTCGCCCCGGCGAAGATGGTCAGCAGGATCGCCGACGTCACCACCAGCGCGAGCTGCCAGGCGCCGGTACCGAGGAAGTAGATCAGCACGTCGCCGACGAGGACGCCGACCGCGACCCCGACGATCAGCTCGACGGTACGCCGGAACCGCTGGCCCACCGAGGCGGCGAGCGTGCCCACCGCGGAGATCGGGGCGAAGACCGGCTGCGGGTTCTTCAGCAGCCGGTGCGACACCACGTACGCCAGGCCGGCGGCGAGCCCGGCCTGCAACGCCAGCCCGAAGGCGGTACGGACCCGGTGCAGCCGGTCGTGCAGGGTGGCCTTGCTGCGGTCGCGCAGCTCGTCCATCGCGGCGGCGATCCGGGGCCCGTCGAGGTCGCCCAACTTCTGGCGTGACGTCATGCGCCGCAGGAACGGCTGTCGTCGGTCCCGGGCCACGGCCATGGCCGGTACTACCCGTCCCTCCCCCGGTGAATCCTCGCGCGGTTGGCAGACTGCACGGGATGGACGAGCTGACGGCACGGTGGCGGGAAGGGGCCCGGGCGGCCGGTGCCACCGACCCGGAGGCCGTGGGCCGGGCCGGGGCGCGCCTGCTGGCCGGCTGGCGGGAACCGCACCGGCGATACCACACGGTGGACCACCTGCGGGCGGTCCTCGACGTGGTGGACGCGTACGCCGACCGGGCCCGCCGCCCGGACCTGGTCCGCCTGGCCGCCTGGTGCCACGACGCGGTCTACGACCCGCGGGCGGGCGGTGACGCCAACGAGCGGGCCAGCGCCGACCTGGGCGACGCGCTGCTCACCGCCGCCGGGCTC
>NZ_CADEAU010000637.1 GCF_902825405.1 Micromonospora maritima
GTCCAGCTCCGCCGCCGGTCGGCCGAGCCCCGCCGGGTACGGGGACACCTCGTCGACGCCGCCCACCACGCGCAGGTCGTGCTCGGGCCCGTACAGCAGGAACCGCGCCCGGAGCCGGTCCACCGCGGCGCGGACCGTGGTCGGGGCGGGCGGGTGGGGCCCGGCGGTGGCCATGGCCAGGATCTGGTCGGTGGAGGTGCCGCCCTCGGGGCCGCGGGTCAGCCGGGCGGCGTCGAGGATCTGCAGGGTGAACTGGTCCAGCCCGTCGAGCGCCCGGGCCACGGAGACCCGGGACTGGGCGCGCAGGGCGAGGGCGGACACGTCGGCCGGCACCGGCACGACGAGGTCGGGCCGCAGCTGGAGCAGCGCGGCCAGGGACTCGTCGGGAAGGGCCCGCAGGTGGTCGGCGAGTGAGGTGGTCATCGTCGTACCACGCTAGCCCGCTGGGTAGGTTCTCGGCATGTCTCCGCTGATGGTCGGCTTCGACCTCGACATGACCCTGGTCGACTCCCGCCCCGGCATCGCCGCGGCCTTCCGGGCGCTGACCGCGCGCACCGGCGTGCCGGTGGACGAGGAACTGGCCGTGTCCCGGCTGGGCCCGCCGCTGCGGACCGAATTGGCGTACTGGTTCCCGCCCGAGCGGATCGAGGAAGCGGTGACGCTCTACCGGGAGCTGTATCCCGCGTACGCGATCACCCCGACGGTGCCGATGCCCGGCGCGGCGGCGGCCCTGCGGGCGGTGCACGCACGCGGCGGCCGGACGATGGTGGTGACGGCCAAGATGGGCCGGCTGGCGAAGCTGCACCTGGACCACCTGGGCCTGCCGGTGGACGAGCTGGCCGGTGACCTGTTCGCCGAGCAGAAGGCGACCGCGTTGCGCGAGCACGGGGCGACGCTCTACGTGGGTGACCACGTGGCGGACATGGCCGCGGCGCGGGCCGCCGGGATCCCCGGTGTGGCGGTGGCGACCGGCCATTGCACGCCGGACGAGCTGAGCGCCGCCGGCGCGGAAGTGGTGCTCGATGATCTCGCCGAATTCCCGGCGGCGGTCGACCGGATCATCGGGCTAGCCTTGGAGGGGTAGACGGTTCGAGTGGAGCGGGGTTCGACAGGTGCCGACGGGTCGAGTGAAGTGGTACGACGCGGCCAAGGGATACGGGTTCGTCACCAGTGACGAGGGTGGCGACGTGTTCCTGCCCAAGGGCGCGCTACCGGCGGGTGTCGCCGACCTGAAGGGTGGCCAGCGCGTCGACTTCAGCGTGGTGGACAGCCGGCGGGGCGCCCAGGCGATGGGGGTCAAGCTGCTGGAGGCGCCGCCGTCCGTGGCGGAACTGCGCCGGCGGCCGGCCGAGGAGCTGCACGGCCTGGTCGAAGACATGATCAAGGTGCTGGAGGCGAAGGTCCAGCCGGACCTGCGCCGGGGCCGTTTCCCGGATCGCCGGACCGCGCAGAAGATCGCTCAGCTGGTCCACGCGGTGGCGCGCGAGCTGGAGGTCTGAGGGACGAGCCCGGCGTCGGCGGCCCGGCCCAGCAGCGCCTCCACGGCGGCGAAGCCGGCCTCACCCAGGTCGGCGGTGAATTCGTTGACGTAGAGGCCGATGTGCCGGTCCACCACGTCGGGCTCCATCTCCTGCGCGTGCGCGAGCACGTACTCCCGGCTGGCCTCGGGGTCCGCCCAGGCCTGCCGCACCGACTCGCGGATCCACGCGGCGGCCTCGACCGGGTCCACCGCGCCGCGGCGGGCCAGGATCGCGCCGAGCGGGATCGGCAGCCCGGTGTCGCCCTCCCACCACTCACCCAGGTCGACAAGCGCGGTCAGCCCGTGGCGCGGGTAGGTGAAGCGCGCCTCGTGGATCACCAGCCCGGCGTCGTACCGGCCGGCGGCCACGCCCGGCATGATCTCGTGGAACGGCACGACCTCGATCCGCGCCGGCGCCTGGTCCGCCGCCCAGAGCCGGAACAGCAGGTACGCCGTGGTCCGCTCACCGGGCACCGCCACGGTCGCGCCGGACAGGTCGGCCCGGTCGCCCCGGGTCAGCACCAGCGGCCCGCAGCCCCGGCCCAGCGCGCCCCCGCAGGGCAGCAGATGGTAGTCGTCGAGCAGCCACGGCAGCGCCGCGTAGCTGACCTTCACCAGGTCGAACGCCCCCCGCTCGGCGGCCGTGTTGGTGACGTCCACGTCCGCGTAGGTCACGTCGACCGGCGGTGCGCCCGGCACCCGCCCGTGCACCAGCGCGTCGAAGACGAACGTGTCGTTGGGGCAGGGGGAGATCGCCAGGGAGAGCGCCACGCCCCCACCGTATCCCCGGCTCCGCCGCCGCCCGCCACCCCGGTGCGGCCGTTGTGAGGTGCCACCGGCACGCGGAGGGTCGGCGTCTGGTCCCGGCACTGCCGCCGCGGTTGGCCGCCTCGAGCACGGCCGCAGCCTGGACCAGACCGGTTGCCGGCAGAACCGCCCCACGTCGCGGGATCCGTGCCGCCCCGGACGGGTCCCGCCATCCCTCGGGGCTCGCTTTCGAGCTGATATCAGAAACGACTCAGACCGCGTCGCCCACGCCTGCCCCGCGCCGTGCTGCACAGCGCCGTGCCGCCCCCGGTAGCGCCGTTCACCGCCTCGCACCGTGCCGAACCGCGCCGTGCCGAACCGCGCAGTGCCGAACCGCGCCGTGCCGGGCCGTGCCGGGGGCCGCGCCGGGCCGTGCC
>NZ_CADEAU010000638.1 GCF_902825405.1 Micromonospora maritima
CATCCCGGCCGTGTACGCGGCGACCAGCAGGCCGGCGGCGGCCAGGCTGAGCGACTGGCGGGCGAAGAGCAGCAGCGCGAGCGGGCCGCTGGCGGTGGGCAGCCGGCCGATCTGGCTGCCGAGGAGCACCCGGGCGACCTGCGGCGCGCGCAGCACCGCCCGGATCGAGGTGTCGACGGACATGGGGCATCGCTCCCGGAGAAGGGGGGTCGGGTGAGAGGCGTGGCACGCAGGTGCGCCTCAGGGAGCGAAGTCGGCCCGCTCGTGGTCGTTGCCGTAGAGCGGGAGGGCAGGGGTGATCCACTGCGCGTACGTCTCGGCCCGGATCACCCGCCGACGGTAACCCAATAGGGTGTCGGGATGGTCGACCGGCGAGCTGACGTGCCGACCCAGCGGGGCGTACGCGGACCGGGCGGGGCGGAACCGGGGCTGGCGGCCCGGTGCGCCCGGATCGTCGCGTCCCGGCCGTTCGAGATCGCGATCGTCGTGCTGATCATGGCGAACGGGGTGGTGCTGGGCATCGAGACGTACCCGCACGCCGGCACCACGGCGTCGGTGCTGCGCGGGACCGAGTGGATGTTCCGGCTGGTCTTCGTCGTGGAGATCACCATCCGGGTGCTCGCGTACGGCCGCCGGCCGCAGGACTTCCTCCGGCACGGCTGGAACGTGTTCGACCTGCTGGTCACCGTCGCGATCTTCATACCGTGGCTGCACGGCGACCCGGCCGTGCTGCGGTTCGTCCGGGTGGCCCGGGTGCTGCGCCTGGTCCGCTTCTCACCCGGCCTGCGCACCATCGTCACGGCGCTGTGGCGCAGCCTGCCCGGCGTGGCGGCGTTCCTGGCGCTCGCCGGCGTCACGCTCTACGTCTACGGCATGGCCGGCTGGCTGATCTTCGGCGACCGCTATCCCGAGCAGTACGGCGACATCGGCCGTTCGCTCGTCACGCTCTTCGTGCTGCTGTCCCTGGAGACGCTTCCCGACCTGCTGGAGCAGGGCCTCGAGGTGTCGCCGTGGACGCTGCTCTACTACGTCAGCTTCGTCATGATCGCGGTCAACCTGCTGCTGAACATCCTCATCGCCGTCATCGTCAACTCGATGGAGGAGGCGCGCCGGCTGGAGATGACCGAGGGGCTGTCGCCGGACTACGACTCCGACGGCGACGGCGTGCCCGACGAGGTGGACCGGATCGCGATCAGCCAACGCCTGGACGACCTGCGTACGGTGATCGCCGAGTTGGAGCGGGAGCTGCGGATCGACCGCGAGGACACCCCCGGCGCAAGCCGTCGCCGGCACCTCACCGAGCGCTGAGGGCTGCGCCGCTGTGCGACAGTGGCGAGTTGTGGACCTCCTCAGCGTGCGCGGCCTGACCCGGCGGTTCGGACAGTTGGTCGTGCTGGAGGACGTGTCCTTCAGCCTCGCCGCCGGGCGGCTCGTCGTGGTGGTCGGGCCGAACGGCAGCGGAAAGACCACGCTGCTGCGCTGCGTGGTCGGCGCGGACCGCCCGGACGAGGGTGAGGTTCTGGTGAACGGACGCCGCTGCTACGAGACCGATCCCGAGATGCGCGCGCTGCTCGCCGCCGCGCTCGACGACATCGACTTCTTTCCGGACCTGTCGGTGTCGGAGCACCTGGAACTCGTCGCGTACGCCCACGGCGGCTCCGGCCGGACGGTGGCCGAGGTGATCACGGAGCTGGGGCTCGACCGGGCCCGGGACCAACTCCCGTCGACGCTGTCCAGCGGGCAGCGCCGCCGGCTGGCGTTGGCCTCGTGCTTCGTGCGCCCCCGCCGCCTGCTCGTGCTGGACGAGCCGGAGCAGCGCCTCGACGCCCGGGGCCGCGAGTGGCTGGCCGACCGGCTGCTGCGCGAGAAGGCCGAGGGCACGGCCGTGCTGATGGCGACGCACGACGCCGAGCTGGCCGCGACGGTCGCGGACGACCGGCTCGAGATCGGCGTCGGTGCGTGACCACCGAGCTGCGGATCCGGCGGGGCGACCGGCCCGACGCCCGCCGGCTGCGGAGCTGGTTGCGGCGCAGCCGGCGGCGCCACCGGGAGACCTCGCTCGGTGACCTGTTCACCGACACCTACGTCCTCGTGCTCTTCTGCGGCATGTACGGCTGGGCGCTGTTCGACGGGGTCCGCGACTATCTCGGCTCCCCGTCGGGACGCCAGGGCGACCCGGGGGACCGGTACTGGATCGGCGTCGCCGCCGTGCTGACCGTCGTCGGGCTGGCCTGGCGAGGGCTCCGGGCGGTGGGGCCGCTGGTGGTGGCGCCGGCCGCGCAGTCCTGGGTGGTCAGCTCGCCGGTGGACCGCCGGGCGTGGCTGCGGCCCCGTTTCGTCGGGCTTCTCGTCCTCGCGTTCGCCGGTGGTGGCCTGCTCGGGTTGGCCTCGGCGGCGGCGACCGGTGGCGGCGGGGCGTACCGGCTCGCCGGTTCGGCGACGGCCGGCGCCGCCTGCGCGACTGCGGTCGTCGCCCTGGCCGTCGTCGCCCAGGCCAGCAGGCGTCCCTCCGGGTGGATCCGGGTCCTCGACCGGGCGCTGTTCGGTGCCGGCGCGGTGGTGGCGGCGACGGTGGTCGTGGGTCACCTGGCCGGCCGGTCCGTGCCGCCGCCGGCCGGCTCCGTCGTCGGCGTGGTCGCGCTGGTGGCGTGGCCGCCGACCGTGGCGGCGGTGGTCCG
>NZ_CADEAU010000639.1 GCF_902825405.1 Micromonospora maritima
CCCGCCACCGGCCGGGCGTCGCCGGCGCGCCGGTGCCGACCACCGCACCGATCCGGTTGCCGCCGCGCACGGTGAGGTGGGCCAGCGCGGCCACCGCGGCGACGGCCACGTCCCGCTTGAGCCACCGCCCGGTGCCGAAGTCCAGGCTGGCCGACAGGTCGACCGCCAGCCAGGTCTCCAGCTCGCGGTCGGCCACCGTACGCCGCACGTGCGGCATGGTGGTGCGGGCGGTGACCGGCCAGTCCATCCGGCGCACGTCGTCGCCGGGGCGGTACTCCCGGGACTCCCCCGCCTCGCTGCCCGGGCCCGGCAGCAGGCCGGCGTAGTCGCCCTGGAGCAGCCCGTCCAGTTTGCGGGTGACCATGAGCTGGAGCCGGGCCAGCACGGCGCCCGAGCGGTCGCCGGTGGCCGACAGCCCTGTCGGCGGGGTCACGGCCGCTGCCCGGGCCAACCGTTGTGCGGCACGGTCGCCGGCGGCGGCGTGGCCTGCTGGCGGGGCGCGACCGCGGGCAGCGGGATGGTCGACATCACCCGGTGCACGATGTGGTCGGCCGGCACGTCGTCGGCGAGCGCGTCGTAGCTGAGCACCAGCCGGTGGCGCAGGATGTCCGGCGCGATGTCCTGCACGTCCTGCGGCAGCGCGTAGTCCCGGCCGCGCAGCAGCGCCAGCGCGCGGGTGGCCCGGACCAGGCCGAGTGAGGCGCGCGGGCTGGCGCCGTACTGGATGAGCTGGGCCACGTCGGGCATGCCGTGCTCGGCCGGGGCGCGGGTGGCGAGCACCAGGCGGACCGCGTAGTCGACGAGCGCGTTGTGCACGAACACCTGGTCGGCCTTGTGCTGGAGGGCGACCAGGTCCGGGGTGTCGAACACCCGGTTCGGCTCGGGCGGCGCCACGCCCATCCGGTAGACGATCTCGCGTTCCTCGGCGTCGGTCGGGTAGCCCACCACGATCTTCATGAGGAACCGGTCCCGCTGCGCCTCGGGCAGCGGGTAGACGCCCTCCTGCTCGATCGGGTTCTGGGTGGCCATCACCAGGAACGGGTCGGGCACCCGGTGGCTCTCGCCGCCGATGGAGACCTGCCGCTCGCTCATCACCTCCAGCAGCGCCGACTGCACCTTGGCCGGCGCCCGGTTGATCTCGTCGGCGAGCAGGAAGTTGACGAAGACCGGGCCCAGCTCGACGTCGAACTTCTCGCTGGACTGCCGGTAGATCCGGGTGCCCATGATGTCGGCGGGCACCAGGTCCGGGGTGAACTGCACCCGGGCGAAGGAACCGCCGACGACCCGGGCGAGCGTCTCCACGGCGAGCGTCTTGGCCACCCCCGGCACGCCCTCCAGCAGGCAGTGCCCGCGGGCCAGCAGCGCGACGAACATCCGCTCGACCATCCGGTCCTGGCCGACGATCACCCGTTTGGTCTCGAACAGCGCCCGCTCCAGCAGCGTGGCGTCCTGCGCCGGGGTGGTGGTCGACGGCGGCGGCGCGTCCGGCGCCGCCTCGGTCGGGTTCGGCACGTCGGGCGTGGTCGGCTGGGCCACCGGTCCTCCACAGCTGGGTCGTCGTCGTGGCGTGGTGCGCATTAAGACTGTCATGCCTTGCTGAGAGCCGAGGGCGGGAGAGGCACGATTTCGCCACGCCGTCCCACCGCGCTGGAAAACGCTGAACACGGGTGGACAACAAGGGGTCCGGCGTGTGTACGATTCACCCCGTCGCCGGGCGGCTCCCCCCGTGGCCGCCCGGCGCTCAAACTCCCGGCGTGCGGCCCTAGACTCGCCCCGGTGACGACTCCCTCACCTGACCAGGCGCTGATCTGCTCGGCGCGGGGATGTCGCGCCCCCGCGGTGTTCCAGCTGCGCTGGCACAATCCCCGACTGCACGCGCCCGAGCGGCGCAAGACCTGGCTGGCCTGTCCGGCGCACCGCGCCTCGCTCGGTGACTTCCTCGACGCGCGCGGCTTCCTGCGCGAGGTGGTGCGGCTGCCGGAATCGCCTACGCTCGAATCGTGAACGCACAGACCGTCCGACCACGCGCCGTCCGCCGACGCGGCGGGTCCGCCAAGTGAGCGGTGCCGACCGCGCCGGCCCGCCGCCCGCGCCGCCCGGGCCGCTGGAGCCCTGGCCGGAGACGGTCCGCTGGCAGCCGATCTCCCGCGACCTGATCTGGGTGGAGCTGATCCGGCTCGGCATCGTGCTGGCCGTGGCGCTGGTGGTGCTCGGCGTGGTCTGGGCCGTCGCCGGCCACTGGCTGCCGGGCGCCGCGATCGGGGCGGCGCTGCTGCTGTCCGTCTGGCGCGCGGTCACCATCGTGCGCGCGGTCCGCGCCTGGGGGTACGCCGAGCGCGACGACGACCTGCTCGTCCGGCACGGTCTGCTGGTCCGGCGGCTCTCCATCGTGCCGTACTCCCGGATGCAGTTCGTGGACGTGAGCGCCGGTCCGCTGGAGCGTGCCTTCGACCTGGCCACGGTGCAGCTGCACACCGCCGCGGCGGCCAGCGACGCCCGGGTGCCCGGTCTGCGCCCGGCGGAGGCGTCGCGGCTGCGGGACCGGTTGACCGCGCTGGGCGAGGACCGGGCGGAGGGCCTGTGAGCGGGAGGAGCGAGCCGGAGCCCGGCGGCGCTCCCCCGCCCCGGGAGGACCGGCCCGCCGATCCGGAGCCGACGACGAACGGTCGTCCCTG
>NZ_CADEAU010000640.1 GCF_902825405.1 Micromonospora maritima
GGCGCCGTGCGGGGCCGCCGGGGCGGCGGCGGTACGACGCAGCCGGTCGATCCCGACCACGCCGACCGCCATGGCGGCGAGCATCCCGGCCGCCAGCACGACCGCCATCCGCAGGTAGCCGGCGCGGGTGGCGTCGTCGCCGCCGGTCAGCAGCGGCGCCAGCAACCCGGAGACCAGGATGCCGAGGGTCAGCACCACCATCCGGAACGCCATCAGCCGGGTCCGCTCGTGGTAGCCGATCCGCAGGTCGGCCGGGGTGGCCAGGTAGGGCACCTGGTAGGCGGCGAACAGCAGGTTGCCGGCGACGAACAGCACCGCCACCCAGGCCGCGGCGGCCGCGCCGGTGAGGTCGCCGGGCACGGCGAACAGCGCGGCGAACGCCACCGGCAACGCGCAGCCGGCCAGCAGCAGCCGGCGGCGGTGACCCCGGCGGGCCTGCTCGACGTCGCAGCGGTGCCCGATCCACGGGTGCAGCAGCACGTCGGCGATCTTCGGCAGCAGCAGGGTGAGCCCGGCCAGCCACGGGGTGACCGCGAGGACGTCGGTGAGGAAGTAGAGCAGCAGCAGCCCGGGCACGGTGACCCAGACGCCCATGCCGAGCGAGCCGGCGGCGAACCCGACGAGCGGGCCGCGTGGCAGGGCGACGGCGTCGTCGCGCCGCTGGTCCAGCCCGGTCATGCCGTCTCCTGTCCCGGGGCGCACCGGCCCCAATCCAACGGATGCTGGATTGTAGGGGGAACAATGGCCGGATGACCATGCCCCGCCGGCGACCGGGCCGGCCCCGCCGCGACGACCAGCGACCGACCCACGAGCTCGTGCTCGCCGCCGCGACCGCGTTGTTCGCCGAGCGCGGGTTCGACGCGGTCAGCGTCCGCGACGTGGCCGCCGCCGCCGGCGTCGACGTGGCCACGGTGGCCCACCACACCGGCACCAAGGCGCAGCTCTACGACGCCTGCTTCGCCCGGGTCTTCAGCGCGGAGCGGGAGGTCCTGGAGGCGGCCGGGCAACGCGCGGCCGAGGCGCTGGCGGCCGGCCCGGCGCAGGCGCTGCGTGCGCTGCACGAGCTGGTCGACGTGTTCGTCGACTTTCTGGAGGACCGGCCGGAGACCACCGCGTTGTGGCTGCGCCGCTGGCTGGAGCCACAACGGCACGCCGAGCTGGACCAGCGCTACTCCGCGCCGCTGTACGCGCAGGTCGAGCGCCTGCTCGCCGCCGCGGCCGGGGCCGGGGCGCTGGTCGAGCCGGCCCCGCACGTGACCGTGCGCAGCCTGGTCTGGGCGGTGCACGGGCACGTGGTGGCACTCGCCGCGCGCTCCGGCTCCGGGGCCCGGGAGCGGCGTGAGTTCCGGGCCTTCGTGCACCGCTTCCTCGACGGGCTCTACCCGCCGGCCGCCTCTTGACGGCGTCCCGCCCACCGGGGATTATCCAGCGGTCGTTGGATTAAAGGAGGCGGGCATGTCGGCACCACCCCGGGTCGCGGTCGTCGGCGCCGGCGCGGCCGGACTGGCCACGCTCAAGGCGCTCGGCGACGCCGGCGTGCCGGCGGTCGCGTTCGAGACCGCGGACACTCTCGGCGGCCTCTGGGTCTACGGCGCGCCCGGCTCGCCGGCGTACCGGACGCTGCACCTCAACACCAGCCGGGGCCGCACCGAGTTCGCCGACCACCCGATGCCCGGCGACTGGCCCGACTACCCCGACCACACCCGCGTCGCCGGCTACCTCGGCGACTACGCCGACCGGTTCGGCCTGCGCGATGCGGTACGGCTGCGGCACACCGTCGACCGGGTCACCCGGGTCGGCGACGGCTGGCGGGTCCACGCCACCGGCCCGGACGGTCCGGTGACCGTCGACGTCGAGGCGGTGGTGGTCGCCAACGGGCACAACCGGGTGCCGAACCGACCCGAGCCCTACCCCGGCGAGTGCGCCGCCGAGCAGATCCACAGCCACGACTACCGGGGACCCGACCAGCTCGCCGGCCGCCGGGTCCTGGTGGTCGGCGGCGGCAACTCCGCCATGGACATCGCGGTCGACGCCTCGTACGCCGCCACCCGGACGCTGCTGTCGCTGCGCCGCGGCGTCTGGGTGGTGCCCAAGTACCTGCTCGGCCGCCCGTCCGACACGCTCAACGGCGCGCTGGCCCGGCGGCTGCCGTGGCGGCTGCGCCAGCGGATCAGCCAGACCATGCTCACCGCCACCGTCGGCCCGCCCAGCCGCTACGGGCTGCCCGCCCCGGCGCACGGCTTCCTCCAGGACCACCCCACGCTCTCCGACACGCTGCTGTCCCGGCTCACCCACGGCGACGTCCAGGCCCGCCCCGGCATCGCCCGCTTCGCCGGCGACCGGGTCGAGTTCACCGACGGCCGCGTCGACGAGGTCGACCTGGTCATCTGGTGCACCGGCTACCGGGTGGAGGTGCCGTTCCTCGACCCGGCGCTGCTCGGCGACGGCGCCGACCGGCTGCCGCTGTACCGCCACGTGTTCCACCTGGACGCCCCCGGCCTGGCGTTCGTCGGGCTCATGCAGTCCACCGGCGCGGCGTTCCCGCTGGTCGAGGCGCAGGCCCGGCTCGTCGCCGCCCGCCTGGCCGGCACCTGGGCCCCACCGGAACGGGACCGCCAGGCCGCCGCCTGCCGCGCCGAGCTGCGCGCCGCCACCGCCCGG
>NZ_CADEAU010000641.1 GCF_902825405.1 Micromonospora maritima
GACGGCCGCCAGCCCGGCGATCCGCCACGCCCGCCCGCCGCCGGCCCGATCCGGTTCCCGCTGCACCGCTGTGCCCATGGTCGTCCCCTCCGCCGTGTCCCGCAGTACACGGTAGCCACCCCCGCGCCGGTCCGTGCGGACGACCGACCCGCGGCGGCTCAGCGCAGCCGCCGCCGTACCGCCGAGCCGACCGCGGCGGTGGCGTCGCCCACCGACCGCACCACCCGCGACACGTCGGGCAGCCAGCCGCCCCGGACCGCCTCACCGGCCGGGTTCGGCGCGAAGACCACCCCGTCCGTCGGCGGCACCGGGCGTCCGGTGAGCCCACCGAGCCGCATCAGCGGCCCCACCAGTACGTCGTAGACGGCCGGCAGCGCGGTGAACCCGATCCGCATGACCAGGTTGACCCGCCCCACCGAGATCTCCCGGCGCGGTTTGTCGGCGCAGTGCGCGATGGCCCGGGCCACCCGTTCCGGCGTGGTGATCGGCAGCGGGGGCCGACCGACGCGGCCGAGGTAGTTCGCCGCCTGCTGGTAGACCGGGGTGTCCACACTGCCCGGCGTGACCAGGCAGACGTGCACGCCGTCCAGGTCCCGCGACTCCTGCTGCAACGCCCGGGCCAGCCCGTGCAGCCCCCACTTGCTGGTCACGTACCCGCTCATGTAGGGCGCCGTGATGTGTCCCAGCACCGACCCGGTGAGGATCAGCGTGCCGCCCCCGGTCGCCCGGAAGTGCCGCAACGCCACCCGCGCGACCCCGGCGGCGGCCAACAGGTCGGTCCGGACCACCTGGTCGAAGACCTCCGCCGGGATCTCCTCGAAGCGCCCGTACGCCATCACCGCCGCCGTGTGCACCCAGACGTCGATCCGGCCGAACTCGGCGACGGCGGTGGCGGCCAGGGCGTCGAGCGCGTCCGGGGCGGTGACGTCGGTGGGCACGACCCGGACGTCCGCGGCGCCGGCGTCGGCGCACTCCCGCCGTACCTCGGCCAGGGTCTCGGGGGAGCGGGCCGCGAGGACCAGACGGTCCCCGCGGCCCGCGAGCTCCCGGGCCGCCGCCCGGCCGATCCCGCTCGTCGCGCCGGTGACGACCACCGTCCGGGTCACGGTGCGAGCACGACCTTGACGCAGCCGTCCTCCTTCTTCTGGAACATCTCGTACGCCTGCGGCGCCTGCGCCAGCGGCAGCCGGTGGGTCCGCAGGTCCTCGACGCCCAGCGGGTCGTCGTCGCCCTCCAGCAGCGGAATGATCTCGTCGACCCAGCGCCGCACGTGGCACTGCCCCATGCGCAGCTGGATGCCCCGGTCGAACATCTCCATCAGCGGCATCGGGTCCTGCTCGCCGCCGTACACCCCGGAGATCGAGACGGTCCCACCGCGCCGGACCGCCTTGAGCGCGGCGTGCAGCACCACGAGCCGGTCCACGCCCACCTTGTCGGTCATCGCCTGGGCCAGCTTGTCCGGCAGCAGCCCGGCGGCGGTCTGGGCGACCTTGCCCAGCGGTGCGCCGTGCGCCTCCATGCCGACCGCGTCGATCACCGCGTCCGGGCCGCGTCCGTCGACCAGGTCGATGAGCGCGCCGGGCACGTCGTCGAGCTGGCTGACGTCGAGCACCTCGATGCCGTGGCGGCGGGCCATCTCCAGCCGCTCCGGCACCAGGTCCAGGCCGATCACCCGGCCGGCCCCGAGGTGGCGGCCGATCCGGGCGCTGAACTGCCCGACCGGGCCGAGGCCGAACACGGCCAGGGTGCCGCCCGGCGGGGTGTCCGCGTACTTCACCGCCTGCCAGGCGGTGGGCAGGATGTCGGACAGGTAGAGCCACCGCTCGTCGGCCCCGGTGTCCGGGATCGCGATCGGGCCGAACTGGGCCTGCGGCACGCGCAGGTACTCGGCCTGGCCGCCCGGGACCGACCCGTAGAGCGAGGTGTAGCCGAACAGCGAGGCGCCTTTGCCCTGGCTGGTCACCTGGGTGGTCTCGCACTGCGCGTAGAGCTGCCGCTCGCACATCCAGCACGAGCCGCAGGAGATGTTGAACGGGACGACCACCCGGTCGCCCTTCTTGAGCCGGGTCACCCCCGGGCCGACCTCCTCGACGATGCCCATCGGCTCGTGTCCGAGCACGTCGCCGGGCTTCAGGTACGGCCCGAGCACCTCGTACAGGTGCAGGTCGGAGCCGCAGATGGCGGTCGAGGTGATCCGGACGATCGCGTCGGTCGGCTCCTCGATCCGGGGATCCGGGACGTCCTCCACGCGAACGTCCCGCTTGCCGTGCCAGGTCAGTGCCTTCATGCCTGAATGTCTCCTCTTCGGTGCCGTCCATGGGACTGCTACCCGCGAAAAGTGACTTGAACCGGCACCGTCGCGCCGAGCGGGCCGCGGTGGGACCCGTGGACCGGGGCACGGGCCGGTGCGGCCTTCCGCGCCGATGTCGGGCGACGTCGCGCCGGGCTGGCCGTGGTGGGGCACGCGGACCCGGGGCACGGGCTGGCGCCGCCTTTCGAGCTGATATCAGGAACGACTCAGCACGGACGTGCGGACCGACCGGACAGGTGCGCGTCGGGCACGTCGAGGTGGCCTGGCTTCCGGCAGCGCGGGGCCGGACGTCCGGCGCGTCGGCGCGCGCCGCCTCGCGGCGACGGGCGTGGGCCAGATCG
>NZ_CADEAU010000642.1 GCF_902825405.1 Micromonospora maritima
GCCGCCGGCCACCGCGCCGAGCAGCGCGCGGACGATGGCGGTCTGCGCCTCCACCAGCCGGCGCACGGCGGACCGGTCCCCGGTCGAGGCCGCGAGGCGGTCGATCAGGTCGTCGGTCGGGTCGGCCGCCAACGGGGCGGGCGCGGACGCCACCGGATTCTCGTTCACGTGCACGATCAGCTCTTTCAGATCGACGCAGTAGACGCTGGGGTGGTCGAAGTGCCCGTCGCCGTAGCGGTGGGCGAAGAGGCCGCCACCGCACTGGTCGACCACCGGGCAACGCCGGCACTCGTCACTGAGCCCGGCGCGGCCGGCGCGGCGGCGGGCCAGTTCCGGGCTCGCGGCGACGTCGTCGGCCGAGTGGGTGAAGACGGTCATGCCGGTGGCCGGCGCGCCGTCGTACGTGGTCTTGAGCGAGTCGGCCTGCTCCCACTCGCCGTCTGTCTCGATCACGGCCAGGTCGACCGGGTCGAGGCCGAGCCACTCGGTGCCGCTGGGGCCGCCGCCGGCCGTGGACCGGAGCGAGTCGAAGAGACGGACCGGCACCGGGCGTCCGTCCGCCCGCCACCGGTCGTAGACGGCGCGCAGCCATCCGGCGTACGCGGCGCCGCCGGCTCCCGGCCGCGGGGGCGGACTGTCCCAGGTGGCGTGCGGGAGCAGGAAGTCGATCCGGGGCGGTCCCTCGGCGAGCAGCGCCTCGTAGACGGCGAGCGGGTCGTTGCGGACGTCGACGGTGCACAGCAGCCCGGACCAGAGCCGCCGGTAGGCCGGGCGACGGAGGAGGGCCAGGGCCCGCAGCACCCGGTCGTGACTGCTGGTGCCGTTGCGGAACCGCCGGTGCCTGTCGTTGGCGGCGCGGTCGCCGTCGAGCGAGACACCTACCGCGACGTCGTACTCGGCGAGCAGGTCGCAGAACCGTTCGGAGAGCAGCACGCCGTTTGTCTGCATGCCGAGCCGGAGTTCGGTGACCGGGGCGACGGCGGCCCGGAGGTCGGCGAGGAGCCGGCGCATCCGCTCGGGGCCCAGCAGCAGCGGCTCTCCGCCGTGCAGGATGACCGAGACGCGGGGCAGGTCGTGCGCGGCGGCGTGCTCGGCGATCCGGTCGGCGGCGGCCCCGAGCACCTCGGGCGTCATCCGCGCCGGGCGGCGGCGCCAGCTCTGGTCGGCGTGTTCGTAGACGTAGCAGTGGTCGCACGCCAGATCGCATCTGGAGTGGACCTTCAGCACGAACTCGGTCAGCGCCCTGGGGGCCGGCCCGGGGGACATCGTCGGATCAGATGAACGACGAGAACTTCGCGGCCGGGATCCTGGACCGATCGAGGTGAGCCGCCATCACCCGGCGCACGATCGGGGAGATGTCCGCGGCGGAGAGCCGGTCCAGCGGCTCCGCGCGAACCCTGCCCAGCGACACCGGGGGCTCATCCTGGGGCACGGGTGCGGTTGTCATGAGTCTTCCTTAGGTATTCGTGTGCGCGCCGTGCGGGCACATGAAGCGACGGCCTACCGTAGTGCGTCCATAGGTTGATCACCATCAACCCACCGGTGCGACACGGTCCTCATAAGACTGAGTGCGGCGAGTGTCGGCGGTGGCGTCGTGCGTGCGGCGAGGGATCAATATTATGCCCCTTTTTGGGCATCAAGCATGATTCAAAAGTCCAGACTTTTACAGAAATCGGTCACCTGATCGCAACATGTGCGTGTCCGGCTCGCGTCCCTCTCACCTGGACCGTGCCCACGTTACGTCTTGACGAACGGCGTGTTATCGCTCACAGTCGATGTCATAGGACGGCGACGCCTGTGGCTCACCGGGCAGGCCCTGCTTCGTCGCACTCTGGGTCGGACGCGCCTCACCTCGCGTGGTGGTTGGTGTTAGCGCTAACAGGTCTCGACTCGCGTTCCGGCCCACCCAGCCCGGGCGGGCCGCACGGCTCTGTTCACCGGAGGAGGATCATGTTCGCCCTCGATAGGTCCCCATCGACCGTGCCGCCCCGACGGCGCAGGTGGCTGCCGCGTGTCGTCGCCGCCGGCGTGACGGCGGTGCTGGTGGGTGTCGGCGCCGCGGCGGTGGTGTCGAGCCCCGCCGCCGCGGCGACGGTCGACACCAGCGCGTGGTACGTCCTGGTCAACCGCAACAGTGGCAAGGCTCTCGACGTCTACAACCTGGCCACGAACGACGGCGCGCGGATCGTCCAGTGGACCCGCAACAACGGCAACCAGCAGCAGTGGCAGTTCGTGGACTCGGGCGGCGGCTACTACCGCCTGCGGTCGCGGCTGTCCGGCAAGGTGCTCGACGTCTACAACTTCTCCACCGCCAACGGCGGCAACATCGTGCAGTGGTCCGACGCCAACGGGGTCAACCAGCAGTTCCGGCTGGCCGACTCCGACAGCGGCTACGTCCGGCTGATCAACCGGAACAGCAACAAGGTGGTGGAGGTGCAGGGCGCCTCGACCGCCGACGGCGGCAGCATCGTGCAGTACGACGACTGGAACGGCAGCAACCAGCAGTGGCAGCTCGTCCGCGTCGACGGCGGAGGCGGCCCCACCACGCCGCCGCCGCCCGGCACGTGCACCCTCCCGTCGAGCTACCGCTGGAGTTCGACCGGTCCGTTGGCCACCCCGAAGTCGGGTTGGGTGTCGTTGAAGGACTTCACG
>NZ_CADEAU010000643.1 GCF_902825405.1 Micromonospora maritima
GGCCGAGGTGCTGCCGGCGACGGTCTGGGCGGCGCTGGACTGCCCGGGCGGCTGGGCGGTGCTCTCCCCCGGCCGCCCGTGCGTGTTGGGGCGGATCGCGGCGCAGGTCACCGCGCTGCCGCGGCCCGGCGACGAGTGCGTGGTGACCGGCCTCGCGGTGGGCGGCGAGGGCCGGAAGGCGGAGGTGCACACCAGCCTGTACGGGCCGGACGGCGCCCTGCTCGGCCGGGCCCGCGCCACCTGGGTCGCGCTGCCGCCGAGCTGATCTCCTCCCTGAGGAGGACGGCGCGTACGCATCCCGCCTGATTGACCCCCTTGCGCCGGGTTGGAAGGCTGTGCGGGGCGCCTCCGCAACGGCGCCCCCACCGGCGTGCGTCCAGCGCGCCGGGGCAGGAGAGGAGAATGATGTCCGACGGGCAGCCACGCCCCAGTGCCGCGACCGGCCAGATCATCGTGTCCGGCCTGACCAAGCAATACAAGAACGTCCGGGCGGTCGACAACCTGTCGTTCACCGTCGAGCCGGGCCGGGTCACCGGCTTCCTCGGCCCGAACGGCGCGGGTAAGACGACCACCCTGCGCATGCTGCTCAACCTGGTCACGCCGACCGCCGGCACGGCCACCATCGGCGGCCACCGGTACGCCGACCTGACCGACCCGCTGCGCACGGTGGGCGCGGTGCTGGAGGCGTCAAGCGCGCACAAGGGGCGCACCGGCATCAACCACCTGCGGGTGATCTGCGCGGCGGCCGGGCTGCCGAAGGAGCGGGCGGACGAGGCGCTCGCCCTGGTCGGGCTCTCCCCGGCGGCGAAGCGAAAGTTCAAGGGCTACTCGCTGGGCATGAAGCAGCGGCTCGGGATCGCCGCCGCGATGCTCGGCAACCCGCAGGTGCTGATCCTGGACGAGCCGGCCAACGGCCTGGACCCGGAGGGCATCCGCTGGATGCGCGGCTTCCTCAAGGGGCTGGCCGCCGAGGGTCGTACCGTGCTGGTCTCCAGCCACCTGCTCTCCGAGATGCAGCTGCTCGCCGACGACGTGGTGATCATCGCCGCCGGCAAGTTGGTCCGGCAGGGGCCGGTCGAGCAGGTGATGGGCTCGATGACGCACGGCGCCCGGGTGCGGGTGCGCACCCCGCAGGCGGACGAGCTGACCGCGGCGCTGCGCGAGCAGTCCGCCACGGTCGACGCCGACCCGCACGGCGCGCTCCTGGTCGGTGGCGTGGACGCGCCGACCGTGGGCCGCATCGCGCTGGCGGCCAAGGTGGAGCTGCACGAGCTGACCACCGAGCGACCCGACCTCGAAGGGGTCTTCCTGGAGCTGACGGCCGGAAAGGCGGAGATCCGATGACGCTGGTCCGATCCGAACTGCTCAAGATCCGTACCACCAGCACGTGGTGGATCTTCGCGCTGATCAGCGTGCCGCTGTGGGGGCTCGCGCTGCTCTTCAACTGGTTGCAGACCGACGCGCTGGCCAGCGGCAACGTCGGCGACGTGCCGGCCGACCAGGCCGACCAGGTGCAGGCCGTCTCCAGCGCCGACAGCATCGCGGCCAACCTCTACACCAACGGGCAGTTCTTCGGGCTGCTCATCGTGATGCTGCTCGGCATCGTGGTGGTGACCAGCGAGTTCTTCCACCAGACGGTGACCACCACGTTCCTCACCGCGCCGCACCGCACCGCGGTGATGCTGGCCAAGCTGGCCGCCGCCGGCGTGCTGGCGCTGCTGTTCTGGATCGGCACCACGGTGCTCAACCTGATCTTCGCGCCGCTGATCCTGAACGCCACGGACGTCGGCGCGCAGCTCGGCAGCGGGGCGGTCTGGCGCGCGGTGGCCCTCAACGGGCTGGCCTACCTGCTCTGGTCGGTGCTCGGCGTCGGGCTCGGCGTGCTGATCCGCAGTCAGATCGGCGCCACCGTGACCGGCATCCTGCTCTACCTGGGCGGCACCATCGGCGCGGCCATCGCCATCGGCCTGCTGGCGCAGCGGTTCGGTGACTGGATCAACCAGCTCCAGCTGCTGGTGCCGTCGCTGGCCTCCGGCCTGATGGTCAGTGGCGCCGAGATCCCGGGCAACCCGCCGCGCTGGGCGGGGGCCGCGGTGCTCATCGGGTACGCGGTGGTGACCGGCGCGATCGGCGTGCTGACGATCCGCCGGCGCGACATCTCCTGAGTCGTCGCGAATCCGGGCCCCGGCCGGTGACCCCGCGTCACCGGCCGGGGCCCGCCGCCGTCTAGCAGGAGTCGACGGATCACGCAGCGTTTGCCGAACTTCTGGCATCTTCTGTGAAACGGGCCACCAGCCGGAGGCGAGAATGCCTGCGGCAATCGCACGGCGTAGCCTGGGATCCGTCTTCCGTGCCTCGGCGAACCGGGCACGGGAGCCACCGCGTGACATTCACAACCGCGTGAAAGAGGCGATTAGCGGCCGTGTCGACCCAGCAGACATCGCAGGAGAACCCACTGGCGGGTTTCGGCCCGAACGAGTGGATCGTCGAGGAGATGTACCAGCGCTACCTCGCCGACCCATCGAGCGTCGACTCGGCCTGGCACGACTTCTTCGCCGACTACCGGCCCGCGCCGGGCGCCGCCACGCCGCGCCCGGAGGCGCCGGCCAAGCCGGCCGCCAAGCCCGAGCCCG
>NZ_CADEAU010000644.1 GCF_902825405.1 Micromonospora maritima
GGCGTTCCTGGCCGCCGACGACGCCGAGCGGGTCGTGGACCGGCGCATCGCGGCTCTGGCCGCGACGGTGGCGTTGCGCCGGCACGCCCGGGGTGCGGCCACCGGGGAACGCGCCGGCCGGGACCTGCGGGAGGTGAAGCTGCTCGTCGGCTCCGGCGGGGTGCTGCGCCACGCCGAGGCGGGTCACGCGGCGGCGGTGCTCGACGCGGTGCTCACCGACCACGCCGGTGGGTGGCCGTTGCCGCGTGCTGCCCGGCCGGTCGTCGACGTCGACTACGTGCTGGCCGCCGCCGGGCTGCTCGCCGCTGATCATCCGGCTGCGGCGGTGGCGGTGCTGCGGCACCACCTCGCCGGCTGACCGAGGGTCCACGCATCGAGACGCGCCGACGCGACACGCCGTGGCGCAACACACGACAGGCCGGGGTGGGTTGACAGCGGCGGGGGTCTACGCCGTACCGTCTTTGAGTCCTACTACGGGAAGCGGCTGTTGTTCGCTTCGTCCCTTCGTCCGCTGGCCGAGTGACCGGAAGGTTGCGGCGGCCAGGTCCAGCGGGCGGGGGTCGGCGGGGCGGCGCGAACCGGCCGCGGTTACCGGTGTACGGGCAGGGCGAGAGGAACGGCCAGTAGACAACGGCCAGGCGGGGGCAGCCAGTCCACGTCCGGTCGGTCCGAAGGTCGGCACCGATCGTCCTCGCCCCACCGGCCGGGAAGGGCCTGGGAGCATCGGGGCGCGGCTTAGGCCGCGCCCCGATTTCCGTCACCGCCCGGGTCAGTGGCCGAGCCGCTGGTAGCGGCGCACCGCCGCCGGTGCGGCCACCGCGATCAACGCCAGCGGCCAGGCGATCGCCAGCAGCAGCGCGTGTCGCGCCGGCCACGAGTCCGCGCCGACACCAGGATTGCCGAACAGGTCCCGGGCCGCCGCGACCGTCGCCGACAGCGGGTTCCACGCCGCGACCGCGCCCAGCCAGTCGGGCATCAGTTCCGGCGCCACGAACACGTTCGACATCGCGGTCAGCGGAAACGCCAGCGGGAACACCACCACACCGACCGTGTCCGGGTTCGGCACCAGCAGCCCCAGCAGGATCCCCACCCAGGTCAGCGCCGCGCGCAGCAGCAGGATCAGCGCCACCGCCCCGAGCGCGGCGAGTACGCCCTCACGCCACCGCCAGCCCACCAGCAGCCCGCACACGACAAGGGTGGCCATCTCCAGGCACGCCCGTACCAGGTCCGCGCCGGCGCGCCCGGACAGCGGCGCCGAGCGGGCCATCGGCAGGGACCGGAACCGGTCCACCACCCCGCGGCCGGCGTCGGACGCGATCGCCGACGCGGTGGCGCCGAGACCGTAGAGCATCGTCATGACGAACACGCCGGGTAGCAGGAACTCCCGGTAGCTGCCGTCGCCGGGCACCGCCATGCCGCTGCCGAACACGTAGCCGAACACCAGCACGAACATGATCGGCAGGGTGAAGTAGAGGACGATCTCCTCGGGCGAGCGGACCACGTGACGCAGGTTGCGTCCGGTCATCACCCACCCGTCGACGAGCGCCGTCACGCCGCCACCTCCACATGCTGCCGCGGGTGCGCGGTGTGGCCGGTCAGTCGCAGGAACGCCTCGTCCAGCGTGGGTCGGCGCACCAGCACGTCCTGCACCGCCACCCCGGTGTCGGCCAACTCCCGCAGCACCGCGGTGAGCACGGCGATCCGGTCGGTCACCGGCGCGTCCACCCGGCGCAGCTCCTGGTCCACCGCGACCTCGGCGCCGGTGGCCCGTCGCAGCACCGACGCCGCCGCCGCCACGTCCTCCGCGCGGCGCACCACCAGCTCGACGCGGTCGGCGCCGATGCGTGCCTTGAGCTGCTCCGGGGTGCCCTCGGCCACCACCCGGCCGGCGTCGAGCACGCACACCCGGTCGGCGAGCTGGTCGGCCTCCTCCAGGTACTGGGTGCACAGCAGCACCGTGGTGCCGTCGGCGACCAGCTCCCGCACCGCCGTCCACAACCCGTTGCGGCTGCGCGGGTCCAGCCCGGTGGTCGGCTCGTCGAGGAACAGCACCCGCGGCGGCACGACCAGGCTGGCGGCCAGGTCCAGCCGGCGACGCATCCCACCGGAGTAGGTGCCGGCCGACCGGTCCGCCACCGTGGCCAACCCGAAGCGGTCCAGCAGTTCGTCGGCGCGGCGCCGGGCCACCCGCACCGGCAGGCGCCGCAGCCGGCCGAACAGCACCAGGTTCTGCCGGCCGCTGAGCACCTCGTCGACCGCCGCGTACTGGCCGGTCAGGCTGATCGCCTCGCGTACCCGGTCCGGGTGCGCGGCCACGTCGTGCCCGGCGACCCGGGCCCGTCCGCCGTCGCCGCGCAGCAGCGTGGTCAGGATCCGTACCGCCGTGGTCTTGCCCGCCCCGTTGGGGCCGAGCATTCCGCACACCGTTCCGGTCGGTACCGCCAGGTCGAACCCGTCCAGGGCCGTGGTCGGGCCGTACCGCTTGCGTAACCCGTCGGCCAGCACGGCCGTCGTCTCATCGGTCATGGCGTCAGCGTCACCGGTGCCGCTGACCGGCGGCGCACCGCGCGCTGACGGCCGACGGCGGCGCGGTCAGCCGGCCCGCAGCAGCGCCTGCGCCTGCGG
>NZ_CADEAU010000645.1 GCF_902825405.1 Micromonospora maritima
GGTCCGACGCTGGCAGCTGGTACGGGCCGGCGCGGACGCGGTGCCGCCGTCCACCCGTCGTTTCATGGCCCGGGCCCGGCAGCGGCGGATGCGGGCGGCACTGCCCTGGGCGGTCGCCGCCGCGGTGGCGACCGTGGCCGGCCTGATCGCCTGGACCGTGCTCGGCACCGGCCTGTTCGGTGTCCGCGACGTGCGCGTGGTCGGTGCGCGAACGGTCACGGCGGTGGAGATCCGGGACGCCGCGGCGGTGCCGGACGACGCGCCGCTGGCCCGGGTGGACCTGGCCGCGACCGCGCGCCGGGTGGGCACGCTGCCGCCGGTGGCCCGGGCCACGGTCGAGCGGGACTGGCCGGGGACGCTGGTGATCCGGGTCGAGGAGCGGACGCCGGTGGCGGCGGTGCCGCAGGGCGAGGGGTTCGCGGTGGTGGACGGCTCCGGTGTGGTCTTCCAGCGCGCGGACCAGGCGCCGGCCGGACTGCCGCTGGTCAAGGTCGTCCGGCCGGGCCCGGACGACCCGGGCACCCGGGCCGGGCTGGCGGTGCTGGCCGCGCTCGGTCCGAAGCTGCGCGCGGAGCTGGTCGCGGTGGACGTGGCCGGGCTGGCCCGGATCACGTTGCTGCTGCGGGGCGACCGTGAGGTGTTCTGGGGGGACACCTCGCGCGGCCCGGACAAGTCCACTGTGGCCACCGCGTTGCTGGGCCGCAGGGCCGACCGGATCGACGTCAGCGCTCCGGACGTGGTGACGTTCCAGTAGCCCGGGACGGCGAGCGACCCTTGTGTCCCGGGTCGCTCGGTCGGCGACACGCCGGAAGGGTCCTTGGCTCCTGGCGCGGCGGCGCATACGTTGCCCCGAAGAGATCAGTGGTTGACATAACTCTAAGCCTCTAGTAGAGGGTGAGGGTTCAGTCGTCGGAGGATCCTTTCGGAGGTGCTCCGCCACTGGTCCGGCCAAGCCGTGTGGGGTCGGCCCATGCCAATCTCGAAGGGAAAGGACCGGAGATGACACCTCCGCACAACTACCTGGCGGTCATCAAGGTCGTCGGCATCGGGGGCGGCGGCGTGAACGCCGTCAACCGGATGATCGAGGTTGGGCTCAAGGGCGTCGAGTTCATCGCGATCAACACCGACGCGCAGGCGCTGCTGATGAGCGACGCCGACGTCAAGCTCGACGTGGGCCGGGAGCTGACCCGGGGCCTGGGCGCCGGCGCCAACCCGGACGTCGGCAAGAACGCCGCCGAGGACCACCGGGACGAGATCGAGGAGGTGCTCAAGGGCGCCGACATGGTCTTCGTGACCTGTGGTGAGGGTGGCGGCACCGGCACCGGCGGCGCGCCGGTGGTGGCCAACATCGCCCGCAAGCTGGGCGCGCTCACCATCGGCGTGGTCACCCGGCCGTTCTCGTTCGAGGGCAAGCGCCGTCAGGTGCAGGCCGAGGCGGGGATCGAGGAGCTGCGCAACCAGTGCGACACGCTCATCGTCATCCCGAACGACCGGCTGCTGGCCCTCGGCGACCGCAACATCTCCATGATGGACGCGTTCCGCACGGCGGACCAGGTGCTGCTCTCCGGTGTCCAGGGCATCACCGACCTGATCACCACGCCGGGTCTGATCAACCTGGACTTCGCCGACGTGAAGAGCGTGATGAGCGGCGCCGGCAGCGCGCTGATGGGTATCGGCAGCGCCCGGGGCGAGAACCGCGCCGTCGAGGCGGCCGAGGCGGCCATCTCCAGCCCGCTGCTGGAGCAGAGCATGGACGGCGCGCGGGGCGTGCTGCTCTCCATCGCCGGCGGCTCCGATCTCGGCCTGTTCGAGATCAACGACGCGGCGCAGCTGGTCACCGACGCGGCCCACCCGGACGCGAACATCATCTTCGGCGCGGTCATCGACGACGCGCTCGGCGACGAGGTGCGGGTGACCGTGATCGCCGCCGGCTTCGACGGGGGCGCCCCGGCGTACAAGGCGGTCGAGTCGCCGCGCAAGAGCAACCAGAACCCGCCGGCCCAGCCGAGCGCGCCGGTGAACCCGCCGGCCACCATGCCGGCTCCGCAGCAGCCGTCGCGCCGGGTGCTCTTCGACGACGTCGACGTGCCCGACTTCCTCAAGAACGGGTCCTGAGCCGCCCCGATGACGGAGTCACCCCTGACGGTGCGGCCGGAGCGTCGCGCCGAGCTCGCGGCCGGGCTGGCCCGGGTCCGGTCCCGGATCGCGGACGCCTGCGCGGCGGCCGGCCGGTCCGCGGACTCGGTCACCCTGGTCGCGGTCACCAAGACCTACCCGGCCGCCGACGTGCTCGCCCTGGCCGGGCTCGGGGTGCGCGACGTGGGGGAGAACCGGGACCAGGAGGCGGCGCCGAAGGCGGCGGCGGTGGCCGCCGCCGGTGCCACGCCGCGCTGGCACTTCATCGGCCAGCTGCAACGCAACAAGGCCCGTTCGGTGGTCCGGTACGCCGACGTGGTCCAGTCGGTCGACAGCGTCCGGCTGGCCGCCGCGCTGGACGCGGCCGCGACCGCCGCCCGGGACCGACCGTTGGACGTGCTGGTGCAGGTGAGCATCGACGGCGACGCGGCCCGGGGCGGGGCGCTGCCGGGCCTGGCCGACCCGGATCGCGGGCTGGACC
>NZ_CADEAU010000646.1 GCF_902825405.1 Micromonospora maritima
ACGGCACGCCGGTCCGCGCGATCGTCGGCGACGACCCGGTCGAGTTCGCCGAGACGTTCGTGCGGGCGTACTCGGGCCGGCGTGTGCGGGACCGCGCAACAGGTCTCGCCGCGCCAGGCCGCCCGCCCCTCCCGCACCGCGACGACGGCGATCACCAGGGCCGCGACCGGGTCGGCCCAGGACCAGCCGAACAGGCCGTTGACCGCGAGCCCGACGAGCAGGACCACCGACAGGTACGTGCACAGCAGCGTCTGCTTCGAGTCGGCCACCGCCGACCGGGAGCCCAACTCACGCCCGGCGCGCCGCTGCGCCGCCGACAGCACCGGCATCACGATCACCGACAGGCCGGCGAGCACCAGGCCGACCGTGGAGGGGGTGGCCTGCGCACCGTCCAGCAGCGCCCGGACCGCCTCGACGCTCACGTACGCGGCCAGCGCGTAGAAGGAGACCGCGATGACCCGCAGCGCGACCCGCTCCCGGGCCTGCGGGTCCCGGCCGGCGAACTGCCACGCCACGGCGCTCGCCGAGGCCACCTCGATGACCGAGTCCAGACCGAAACCGATCAGCGCGGTCGACGACGCGACGGTGCCGGCGCCGATCGCCACCACCGCCTCGGCCACGTTGTAGGTGATCGTCGCGGCCACCAGCAGCCGCACCCGCCGCGCGAGCGCGGCACGCCGCGCCGGCGTGGGGCCGGCGGGCGCCACCGGGAGCAGGGGCAGGCCGGCCATCAGCAGCATCCGGTTCCGGCGTCGGCGCAGGCGGCCGGGTCCACCGCGAGCACCACCCCGAGCAGGTCGCCCAGCGCGTGGGCGAGGCGCGGGTCGGCCAGCTCGTACCGGGTGCGACGCCCCTCGGGCACGGCCACGACGAGCCCGCAGCCGCGCAGGCAGGCCAGGTGGTTGGAGAGGTTCTGCCGGCTGGTGCCGAGCAGGTCGGCCAGCTCCGCCGGATAGCCCGGCCCGTCGCGCAACGCCAGCAGCAGCCGGGCACGCAACGGTTCGGACAGGGCGTGACCGAACCGGGCAAGCACCTGGTGGTGGGGCAACGTCTGCACGTCCCGACCATACAGCATCGGCTGTATACATGGTCCGATGTACCGACTTGCATCCGGTACCGGGGTACGGGCTTACCGTCGGGACGTGAGCGACGAACACGGATCCTCCTGGGTGCCCGACGCCTGCACCCTGCCGACCACGCAACGGCCGCTGCGGCTGGCCGAGTTCGACACGCTGCTCCGCGGCGCCGTCCGCGCCGTCGACCGGCCGTCGACGAGGCACCTGCGGCTCCGACTCGACGGCGCCGGCCACGTCGAGCGGACGGCGCGCGACCTCACCGCGCGCGAGTCGGCGTGCTGCGCGTTCTTCACCTTCGACCTCGCCCGGGCGGACGACCGCGCGCTGACCCTCGACATCCGGGTGCCGGCGGCCCACACCGACGTCCTCGACGCCCTCGCCGTGCGGGCCGCGCCCCGCCACGACCGATGAGCGTCGAGCCCGCGCTGCGCAGCGGCCAGCTCGCCGCCGCGGTCGGGGTCACCGTGCAGACGTTGCGGTACTACGAGCGGCGCGGGCTGCTCGCCGCACCCCGCCGGTCGCCGGGCGGGCACCGCCTCTACCCGGCCGAGACGGTGACCCTGCTGCGGGTGGTCAAGGCGGCGCAACGCCTCGGATTCACCCTCGCCGAGGTCACCGACCTGGTTCCGGCGGCCGGCGCCACGGCTCGGGGCGACACGGGGCTGCGGGCCCACGCCCGGGACAAGCTCGCCGAGGTGGAACAGCGGCTGGCCGACCTCACGGTCGTCCGCGACACGCTCCGGGCCGCGATCTCGGCCGGCTGCGACGACCTGATCGCCTGCGCCGGCAACGCCTGCTGTCCGCTGCCCCTCGCGGAACCCACCGCGAGGACCGACCGCGCGGAACCCCGCTGACCGCCGGCGCCGGCTGCCGACGGCCCGGCCGGCAGGTGGTCACGCTACGGTCGGACGCATGACGGTCGCGCGTTCCATCCTGCTGTTCCTGCTCGCCGCGCTGGCCGAGATCGGCGGCGCCTGGCTGGTCTGGCAGGGCTGGCGGGAGCACCGGGGGGTGCTCTGGATCGCCGCCGGGGTGATCGCGCTCGGCCTCTACGGCTTCGTGGCCACCTTCCAGCCAGACGCCACCTTCGGCCGGATCCTCGCCGCCTACGGCGGTGTCTTCGTCGCCGGCTCGCTCGCCTGGGGCATGGTGGTCGACAGGTTCCGCCCCGACCGCTACGACCTGGCCGGCGCGGCCATCTGCCTGGTCGGCGTCGCCGTCATCATGTACGCGCCGCGGGCGAGCTGAGCCGACCGTGCTGTTCACGCCGCCGGTTGCGGAGCTGTCGTTCCACCACGACGGCGACGTCCTGGTCGGCGACCTCGTCCGGCCGCCCTGGCCCGGGCCGTACCCGGCGGTCGTCTTCGTCGAGGGCTCCGGGCCCGGCGGGCGCGACCAGCGCGACTGGCAGACCCGGCTGGCCGCCGCCGGCTTCGCGAGCCTCGCCTACGACAAGCCCGGCTCCGGCGCCTCCACCGGCGACTGGACCCGGCAGACCCTGACCGACCGGGCCGGCGAGACGCTGGCGGCGGTGGGC
>NZ_CADEAU010000647.1 GCF_902825405.1 Micromonospora maritima
CGGTGCGGTTGGGCGCCGGCCTGCTGGAGGCGGCGTCGGCCGGCTCGGCCGGCGACGCGCGGCGGGCCGGACGGCTGCTGGAGGAGGTGCTGGCGCTCGCCGAGCCGGAGGGCTTCCGGCGCGTCTTCACCCGGGCCGAACCGGAGGTACGGGACCTGCTCGCCTCGCACCTGGACTCCGGGACGGCGTACTGGGCGACGGTGAGCGACCTGGTCCGCGACGCGGACGCGCACCGGCCCGAGCCGGCACCGGACACCTCGGCGCGGGCCCTGGACGAGCCGCTCACCGAGCGGGAGCTGACCATCCTGCGCTACCTGCAGAGCATCCTGTCCAACGTGGAGATCGCCGCCGAGCTGTCGTTGTCGGTGAACACCGTCAAGACGCACGTGCGCAACATCTACCGCAAGCTCGACGCGACCCGCCGGCGCGAGGCCGTCCGGCGGGCGCGCGAGCTGCGCCTGATCTGACCGGTCAGGCGTTCGCGGCGGCGTCCACCACGGCGAGCAGCTCGGCCAGCTCGTAGCCGCCGTCGTGCCGGACGTCGTTGACGAACAGCGTCGGGGTGCCGTTCACCCCGCTGCGGATGCCGCCCACGAAGTCCTGCCGGACCCGGTCGGCGTGGGCCTGCCGGCCCACCTCCGCGCCGACCTCCTCGGGTGGTAGCCCGAGCTGCTCGACGCCGAGCGACAGGTGCACCGGGTCGAGCTGGTCCTGGTGCTCGTAGAGCCAGTCGTGCATCTCCCAGAACCGGCCCCGTTCGCCGGCCGCCTCGGCGGCCTCCGCCGCGCTCTCCGCGTACGGGTGGACGTTGGTGATCGGGAAGTGGCGGTACGCCAGCCGCACCACGTCGGCCCGCTGGCGCAGCACCTCGGCCAGGTTCGGGTACGCGGCGCCGCAGAACCGGCACTGGAAGTCGCCGTACTCGACGATGGTGACGGGCGCGTCGGCCGGTCCGCGGACGTGGTCGCGTTCGGTCACCGGGATCCGCAGCCGGGCGGTGGTGACCTGCAACGGCGTGGTCATCGCGCCCCCACCCGCCGATCCGTGCCCAACTGCTCCAGGGCGTCGAGGATGCCGTCCACGCCCGGGTTGACCTCGGGCGGGGAGAGGTGGCTCCAGGCCACCCGGCCGTCCGGGTCGATCACCACGAGCGCCCGGTCCGACTGCCCGCGCGGCGCGTACGCGCCGTACCGGCGGGACACCTCGCCCTTGGGCTCGAAGTCGGCCAGCAGCGGGAACCGGATGCCCCGGCTCTCCGCGAACGCCCGGTGCGAGTCGACGCTGTCCACCGAGATGCCCAGCAGCACCGCGTCGTACCGCTCCAGCTCGGGCAGGGCGGCCTGGTAGAGGGCCATCTGGTCGCCGCAGACCGGGGTCCAGTCGGCGGGGTAGAAGGCCAGCACCACCGGGCGGCCACGGAACTGCCCGGGGCCCACCTCCCGCCCGTCCGGCGACGCCGGCAGCGTGAACCCGGGCGCGACCTGCCCGGGTGTGATCAGCCCGTTCGGATCACTCATGCCTCCCACCCTGGCCCGCACCCGGGTGAGGGTGGCTCACCCGGGCCGGGTGGTTCGCAGGCTCAGCGCCGGACGGACAGGTGGTTGTGCACCTCCCGGATGCCGGGGGCGTTCCACACCACCCGCTCGATCTCCTCGCGTTCGGGTCCGGAGTGCACCACGCCCTCCAGCAGGACGGTGTCGCCGTGCACCCGGACGCCCACCTGCTCGGCCTCGGTGGCGCCGTTGCGGGCCAGCGCGTCCACGATCTGCTCGGCCAGGTCCCGCCCGTCCGCGCGGACCGCCGGCCGGACGGTGATCCCGTTGCTCAGCCCGCGTACGCCGGTGAGCCGGGCGATCGAGCGCTCGGCGGCCCGCCGCTGGTACTCCCACTCGACCTCGCCGTGCAGGGTGACCCAGCCGTCGGCGACGGTGACGTGCAGGGCCTCGACCGGCACGAAGGCGTCCCACTCCAGGGCGCGGGCGGCCGCGACGGCGATCTGCGGATCCTCCCGGCCGGCGGCGGTGTCGATCCGTACCGCGAGGTCGTTGGCGACGGCGCGGACCCGGGCGACCCGGTGCGCGGCCCGCTCGGCGGCCCACTTCTTGGCGTAGCTGTCGACGCGACCGGTCAACGTCACCACGCCGTCGGTGACGGTCACCCCGATCTCGTCGGGGCCCACCCGGGGTTCCCAGGTCAGCTCGTCGAGCACGGCGGACTGGATGTCCCGGTCCGTACGCGTGGTCGTCTCGGTAACCATCCGGCTTCCCTCCCCGTCGGTCGGCGGCGCGGGCACGTACTCCCGCAGCACCGATCCTGGGCCCGGACCGGGTGACCCGCCCTCACCCGGTCCGGGCGAGGAGCGGTCCGCCGGAGGGTGGAGACGCCGGTGGCCGCCCTGGGGGTCGAGGGGCGGCCACCGGCCGGCTCGTGGGTCCCGATCAGGGGTCGGGGGGCGGCCACCGGCCGGCTCGCAGGGTGCCGGTCAGCCGTCCAGGCCGGCGGGGGAGTTGGGCCGGTCGACGTCGACGAACTCGATCTCGTCGGCGGCACGTTCCCGGCTGCCGGCCGCGCGGGCGGCGGTGCCGGCGGCCCAGCCGACGGCGGCGCC
>NZ_CADEAU010000648.1 GCF_902825405.1 Micromonospora maritima
CCGCGCTGCGACGCGCCGCCCCGGAACCCGCCGGGCCCGGGCCGGTACGCCGCTGAGCCGGCTCAGGAGAACAGCGCGCGCCCCCACCAGTCGGCCGCGTCGCGCACGCCCGGCGGGCAGGCGAACAGGCCGCTGGAGACGTGCCGCAGGTATTCGTTCATCGCGTCGTTGCGGGCCAGCCGGGTCTGGATCGGCACGAACTGCTTGCGCGGGTCCCGCTGGTAGGCGATGAAGAAGAGGCCGGCGTCGAGCCGGCCCAGCCCGTCCGAGCCGTCCACGAAGTTGTAGCCGCGCCGCAGCAGTCGGGCGCCGCCGTTCTGGTCCGGGTGGGCGAGCCGCACGTGGGCGTTGTCCGCGATGACCGGCTGACCGTCGTCGCCCTTGGCGGCGAAGTCCGGCTCGTCGAACTCGTCGCGCTTACCCAGCGGGGCGCCGCTGCCCTTGGTCCGGCCGGTGATCATCTCCTGCTCGGCCAGCGGGCTGCGGTCCCAGGTCTCGATCAGCATCCGGATCTTGCGGGTGACCAGGTAGGACCCGCCGGCCATCCAGTCCGGGCCGTCGCCGGGCTGCACCCAGAGCTGCTCGCGCAGCAGGCCGTCGTCCTCGGCCTTGAGGTTGGCGGTGCCGTCCTTGAAGCCGAACAGGTTGCGTGGCGTCGCCTGGTCCCGCGAGGTCGACGAGGTACGCCCGAAGCCGAGCTGCGACCAGCGGACGCTCACCACGCCCATGCCGATGCGGGCCAGGTTGCGGATGGCGTGCACCGCCACCTGCGGATCGTTGGCGCAGGCCTGGACGCAGATGTCGCCGCCGGACAGCTCCGGCCTGAGCGCGTCGCCGGCGAAGTGCGGCAGCTCGGCGAGCGCGGCGGGCCGCCGGTCGGCGATGCCGAACCGGTCCCGGCCCTGGGCGTCCCGGAACAGCGACGCGCCGAAGCCCACGGTGACGGTCAGCTGGGACGGGGGCAGCCCGAGCGCCTCACCGGTGTCGTCCGGCGGGGCCTCCGGCATGCCGCCGACGGCGCCGATCAGCCCGGCGTCCTTTCCGGCGGTCATCCGGGCCGCGGCGGCGGTCCACTCCTGGAGCATCGCGACCAGGCGGTCCCGGTCCTTGGTGACCACGTCGAACGCGACGAAGTGCAACCGGTCCTGGGCCGGGGTGGTGATTCCGGCCTGGTGCTCGCCCTGGAACGGGACCGCACCGGCGGCCGTCTCGGTGGCGGACGCCCGGTCGCCACCCGCGAGCAGCGCGCCCGCGCCGGCGGCCGCACCGGCGACACCGGCCACCCCGACACCGGCCAGGGTCATCGCCCGCCGGCGGGAGACCCCACGACCGGCCCGCTCGCTGTTCGGCTCGCTCATCGCGTCGCCACCGGCCGGGGCACTCATCGCGCGACGGCCGCCGCGACCTTGCTGACCGGCTCGGCCAGCGCGTTGATGCTGTCCGACAGCTCCTTCAGCTCGGCCTTGCTGAGCTGGGTGTGCAGCTTCCAACCGTCGCCGGCGCGGTGCTTGCCGAGCGCCGCCTCGACGTTCGCGAACTCGCTGTCGAGCTGCTTGACCAGTTCGGGCGCGCGCTGCTCCAGGGCGGGGCGCAGCGCTGCGACGGCCGCCTTCGAGCCCTCCAGGTTGGCGTTGAAGTCCCACAGGTCGGTGTGCGAGTAGCGCTCCTCCTCGCCGGTGATCTTGCCGCTGGCGACCTCGTCGAGGAGGGCCTTGGCGCCGTTGGCGAGCTGGAGCGGGGTGAGCTTCTCGGCGTTGGCCTTGGCCACGATCGCCTTGACGTCGACCAGGAGCTGGTCGGCGATCGGGCCGTCCTTGCTCACGTCACCGCTGGTCCAGAGATCCTTCTCGATCCGGTGGAAGCCGGTGAACTCCATGCCCTCCTCGACGACCTCCTCGCGGCCGTCGATCTTCGGGTCCAGGTCGCCGAAGCTCTCCGCCACCGGCTCGATCCGCTCCCAGTAGGTGCGGGCCACCGGGTAGAGCGCCTTCGCCTTCGCCACGTCGTTGGCCTTGACCGCGGCCACGAACTCCTCGGTCTTCGTCAGCAGCGCGGCGGTCTGGCTCTGCACGTAGCGCTGGTAGCTGGCGGTGGCCTGGCTCAACGCGGCGTCGGGGGCGACGCTCGCGGCGGTGCCGCTGACCTTCAGCGCACCCCGGATGCCCCGGCCGCTCATGCCCGGCTTGCAGGCGGTCTCGTACGTGCCGGCGGGCAGTTCGACTCGCAGCTCGCGGCTGAGCCCCGGCGCGATGTTCTCCACCTCACCCATCACGCGGTCGCCCGCGGCGTAGACGTAGAACTCGTTGACCTTGGAGCCGTTGTTCGTCACCTTGAACGTGACCTGGCCGGCGTCGATCTCCGTGCTGCCGACCTCGCAGACGGTGTCGGTCGCCTTGACCGCGATCGGCCCACCGGCCGTGGCGTCGGTGTCGTCACCTCCGCCGCAGCCGGCCAGGCCGGCGACGGCGAGCAGCCCGGCGGCGGCGGGCGCGACGAATCGGGTGGTACGCATCGGTGCGGTCTCCTCGGAAACGGGCGGGTCAGGCGCGCGGGGACGGGACGGCGGCGGCGTCGGCCGGCGCGGGCTCGGCCGGGGTCGCGACG
>NZ_CADEAU010000649.1 GCF_902825405.1 Micromonospora maritima
CCGGCCTGCCCGCGGCCGACTGACCCGCACGCACGACGCCGGCTCCCCGCTGGGGGAGCCGGCGTCTCGGCGTACCCGGAAAGGAGGCCGGCGCCCGACGGCGCCGGCCTGCGGCCCGGTCAGTTCTCCCGGCTGTCGCCGTGCCCGCGTGGGTGGCGCCACCTGTCGTTCGGCGAGTCGTCCCGCTCGGCGCCCAGGATGTTCTGCTCCGGCTCGTCGGTCTGGTCGAAGCTGGGCCGGATCACCCCCTCCGGCTCCGGCACCTCGACCGGCCGCGCGCCGGACTGCGGCGCGGGCTGGTACTCCACCGCCTCCCGGGCGCCGTGCGCACCCTCGGCCGCCGGCGACTCCGGCGTCCGCCTCTCGTGGTGCATCTCCTCGGCGAAGTGCTGCGGCGGCTTCGTGCTGCGCTGGGGCAGGTCGCGGCCGAGGTCGGAGACGAGCGGGCCGTACTTGGCGTCGAAGGCCGGCCGCTCGGAGCGGATCCGGGGCATCCGGTCGAAGTTGCGCAGCGGCGGCGGGCAGGTGGTGGCCCACTCCAGCGAGTTGCCGAAGCCCCACGGGTCGTCCACCGTGACCATGGCGCCGTACCGCCACGACTTCCACACGTTGTAGATGAAGAACAGCGTCGACGCGCCGAGGACGAACGAGCCCACGGTGGAGATCTCGTTCAGCACCGTGAAGCCGTCGCTGGGCAGGTAGTCGGCGTAGCGCCGCGGCATGCCCTCGTTGCCCAGCCAGTGCTGCACCAGGAAGGTGGCGTGGAAGCCGACGAACATGGTCCAGAAGTGGATCTTGCCGAGTCGTTCGTCGAGCAGCCGGCCGGTCATCTTCGGGAACCAGAAGTAGACCCCGCCGAACGCGGCGAACACGATGGTGCCGAAGAGCACGTAGTGGAAGTGCGCCACCACGAAGTACGAGTCGGTGACGTGGAAGTCCACCGGCGGGCTGGCCAGCAGCACGCCGGTCAGGCCGCCGAGCAGGAACGTGACCAGGAAGCCGACCGCGAACAGCATCGGCGTCTCGAACGTGATCTGCCCCTTCCACATGGTGCCGATCCAGTTGAAGAACTTCACGCCGGTGGGCACCGCGATCAGGTAGCTGAGGATGCTGAAGAACGGCAGCAGCACCTGGCCGGTGGCGAACATGTGGTGTGCCCACACGCTCATCGACAGCACCGTGATGGCGACGGTGGCCAGGACCAGGCCGGTGTAGCCGAAGATCGGCTTGCGGGAGAAGACCGGGATGATCTCGGTGATGATGCCGAAGAACGGCAGCGCCACGATGTAGACCTCGGGATGCCCGAAGAACCAGAACAGGTGCTGCCACAGCATCGGCCCGCCGGTCGTCGGGTCGTAGACGTGCGAGTGCAGGATCCGGTCCGAGGCGAGCGCGAACAGCGCGGCCGCCAGCAACGGGAACACGAAGATCACCAGGACGCTGGTGAGCAGCATGTTCCAGGTGAAGATCGGCATCCGGAACATGGTCATGCCGGGCGCGCGCAGGGTCAGGATCGTGGTGATCAGGTTGACCGCGCCGAGGATCGTGCCCAGACCGGAGATGGCCAGGCCGACCACCCACATGTTCGCCCCGACCCCCGGGCTGTGCTGGGCGGTGCTCAGCGGCGTGTACGCGGTCCAGCCGAAGTCCGCCGCACCCTGCGGGGTGACGAACCCGCCCAGCACCATCGTCCCGCCGAACAGGTACAGCCAGTACGCGAACGCGTTCAGGCGGGGAAACGCCACGTCGGGGGCGCCGATCTGCAACGGCACGACGTAGTTGCCGAACGCGAACACCAACGGGGTGGCGAACAGCAGCAGCATGATCGTGCCGTGCATGGTGAACATCTGGTTGTACTGCTCGGGGGAGAGGAACTGCATCCCCGGTCGGGCCAGTTCGGCCCGGATCACCAGGGCCAGCACGCCGCCGATCAGGAAGAAGATGAACGAGGTGCCCAGGTAGAGCAGCCCGATCACCTTGGCGTCGGTGGTCCGCAGCAACCGCCACAGCGCGTTGCCCTTCACCGCCTCCCGGACAGGGCCGGGATATCCCCCGAACCGGGCCGGCGCGAGGATCGCGGGCCCCCGGTCTCGTGCCGGTTCCGTGACTACCCGCTTGGGCATGGCATCTCACCCCGTGTGACGACAGACAGGACGGGCGCGCGTACCCGGCCCTCTGCCCATGTAACCAGGCGAGAGCGGAGAATTCGGTCAGTTCGCCGGGAGCATGGCCCAGACGACCTTGCCGGCGCCGACCGGCGTGCTGCCCCAGCGCTGGGTCAGCTCGCGAACCAGCATCAGCCCGCGGCCCCCCTCCGCCCGCGGGTCACGGGAGGTCGCGGCCCGCGCGTCGGCCGGGCTGCCGTCCAGCACCGCCACCCGCAGGTACGGCCGGCGCAGCGTCAACGTCACCTGCATCGGGGTGCCGGCGTGCCGCACCACGTTGCCGACCAGCTCGCTGAGCACCAGCGACGCCGGCCCGGCCAGCTCCGGCACGTTCCACCTGCCGCACGCCTCGGTCACCAGCTCCCGGGCCCGCCGGCAGGCACCGGCGACCGGCTCCAGCCGCGCCCGCAACCGCGGCGACGCGGCCG
>NZ_CADEAU010000650.1 GCF_902825405.1 Micromonospora maritima
GGTGGCGAGCCCGGCCACCACGGCGGCGACGTGCACGGCCTCCCCGGCGGCGACCCCGAGCGCGGCCACCGCGCCGGCCCGGGTGCCGTACCGGGCGGCGTTGGCGAGCACGAACATCATGTCCGGCCCGGGGGTGAGCATGAGCAGCACGATCGCCGCGAGGTAGCCCGCCAGCACGGCCGGCGGCAGTCCGGCCGTCACGCCTCGTCACCCCCGTCGAGCAGGGCCCGCCGCAGTGCCAGCCGGTGCTCCCGGCGGATGTGCGCCTCGCGGTAGCGGCGCCGGTCGCCGTCGGTCTCGGGTCGCAGCGGCGGCACGGCCCGGGGGTAACCGTGGTCGTCCACGGCCACCATCACCAGGTGGGCGGTGGCCACGTCCACCGGTGGCACCGCCCGGTCCCAGCGGTCGGCGCTGACCTTCACCGCCACCTCCATCGAGCTGCGCCCGGCCCAGGTGATCCGGGCGTCGACGTGGACCACGTCGCCGACGCGCACCGCGCGCAGGAAGGCGGTCTCGTCGATCGCGGCGGTGACCGCCGGGCCGTCGGAGTGGCGGGCGGCCACCACGCCGGCGACCGAGTCGATCAGGTTGAGGATCCGACCGCCGTGCACCGTACCCATCAGGTTGGTGTGGTGCTGGTCCATGATCTGCGACAGGGTCAGGTGCGAGGCCGACGGTGGTCGGCCGGTGAGCGTGCTGGTGTCGGGCACGTGTGGTTCCGTCCTCGCGAAGCGGGCCGCCGACCGGGCGGGGCGCATCGTCGAGGGCACGCCGACGGTTCGCGTCCGGCGTGTCACCCGCCCGACCCACCCGCGAGGTCGACGGCAGCGCGCACCGGTCGGTGCGCGCGGCGCGGGCAGGTCTTCGGACTCGCGGGCACGACACGAGGTCGCCTACTGGCCGTCGCTTCCCGGGCCGGGTGGCCCAGTGCTTCGTTGACGGCGGTCGTTCCCACTCACCGCTGCGGGGCAGTCCCGGACTTGCACCGGGTTCCCTCTTGCGACACCCGGCCGTGGTCGACCGGGTGAACCAGCGCTGCCGGCAGCGTAACCCAGTGCCTGCGGTGGCCCGGTCCCGGCCGGCGGCGCAGTGCCGTGGGTCGCCGGGCGGGGACGTCGGTCAGCCGCCGGCCCGGGCGGGCGACACCGGAACGCTGCGCCGGCGTGGTCGGTCGGGCCGCGTGGACGTTCCCGTCAGTTCCGGTCGGCGTCGCGCGCGGTGGCGGCCAGGAACGCGTTGTAACGGGCCAGCTCGTCGTCCTCGCCGGTGGCCTCGGCCCGGTCCGCGGCCCGGTCGAGGCGGCGCTGCTCGCGCTCGTCGGCCCGGATCCACTGCCGGACCAGCAGGACCATCACCACGGCGGCCGGGATCTCGCCGAACGCCCAGGCGATGCCGGCGCCGAGCTTCTGGTCGTCGAGCGGCGACGACGCCCATCCGGGATGGACGCCGAGGTACCAGTCCGGCGCGATGACGGTGGTGGTCTGCATCAAGGCGAGGCCGAAGAAGCCGTGCGCCATCATCGCGGCCAGGTGGATGAGCACCAGGATCGGGTGGGGCACCCGGGGTCGGCCCGGGTCGATGCCGATGAGCACCCAGAACAGCAGGTAGCCGGAGACCACGAAGTGCCCCAGCATGGCCAGGTGACCGAGGTGGGAGCGCATCAGCGTGCCGAGCAGGTCGCTGAAGTAGAGGCCGAAGAGGCTGGCGGTGTAGACGCCGAGCGCCACCACCGGATGGGTGAGCAGCCGGGTGAGGCGGCTGTGCAGGGCCCGCAGCAGCCACTCCCGGGCGCCCCGCACCTGCGCGTCGGCCGGGCGGCGCAGTGCCCGCAGCGCCAGCGTGACCGGGGCGCCGCCGACCAGCAGGATCGGCACCAGCATGGACAGCACCATGTGCTGGGCCATGTGGGCGCTGAACAGCACGTACGCGTAGCGGGCGAAGCCCAGGCCGGTGGCGGCGGCCAGCACCAGCAGGCCGCCGACCCAGCTCGCGGTGCGAGCCGCCGGCCAGCGGTGCCCGGCCCGGCGCAACCGGCGGACCCCGGCCAGGTAGGCGGCGATTCCGACCCCGGTCACGGTGAGGAAGAACAGGTCGGGCAGCGGCTGCCCGAGCAGGTGCGCCGCGGTGGGCGCGGCCGGCATGCCGAAGCCCAGCACCTCGGTCACCGGGTCGGCGTCGACCGGCTCGCCGACCGGCGTCGGACTGCGCGACAGCGCCACGGCCAGGCCGACCGTTGCGGCGAAGACCACCAGCTCCCCGGCGGCCAGCCGCGCGAACGCGCCACGCCGCGCGGCGTGCAGGCCCGGCAGGGTACGGGTCCGGTGCGCCGCGCCGATCAGCCCCAGCACCACCAGCGCGGCGAGTTTGCCCAGCACCAGCCACCCGTACCGGGACTGCCACAACTGGTCCACCGCGCCGAGGCGCACCGCGGCGTTGGCCAGCCCGCTGACCGCGACGGCGACGAAGCAGGCCAGCGCGAGCCGGCTGTACCGCGCGGCGGCGTCGGCCAGGAAGGCACCGCGTGTCACGTCGGGCGGCAGCGTCGTCAGGTCCCAGTGCCTGTCGGTCGGCAGGTCGGACATGGTGTCGAC
>NZ_CADEAU010000651.1 GCF_902825405.1 Micromonospora maritima
GGTCCCGGCCGACCCGGCGGGCGACGACCCGGAGGTGGCCCGCTGGCGGCGCGAGGCCGACCTGCTGCTCGCCGAGCGGGCGGAGCTGGCCCGCCGGGCCGAGGCGGTCGAGGTCGAACTGCCCGCCCAGCTCTCGGTGACCCAGCTGGTGGCGTTGCGCCGCGACCCCGAGGCGCTGGCCCGTACGCTGCGCCGGCCGATGCCGAGCGAACCCAACCCGTACGCCCGGCGCGGCACCGCCTTCCACGCCTGGCTGGAGCAGCGCTTCGGCGCGGACCGCCTGCTGGACGTCGACGAGCTGCCCGGCGCGGCCGACGACGACGCCGCCCCGGACGAGGCGCTCGCCGAGCTCCAGGAGCGCTTCCTGGCCAGCGAGTGGGCCGACCGGGTGCCGGTGGAGGTGGAGGTGCCGTTCGCCACGGTGATCGCCGGTGTGGTGGTCCGGGGCCGGATGGACGCCGTCTTCGCCCGCCCGGGCGGGCGCTACGACGTGGTCGACTGGAAGACCGGCCGGCAGCCCGTCGGCCGGGAGGCGGACGCGGCGGCGGTGCAGTTGGCGGTCTACCGGCTCGCCTGGGCCGAGCTGGCCGGGGTGCCGGTCGACCGGGTCGGCGCCGCCTTCCACTACGTCCGGGACTCCGCGACGGTCCGTCCGACCGACCTGCTCGACGCCGCGGGCCTGACCGCGTTGGTGGCCGACGTCCCGGAATTCTCCCGGTGATCTCCCCAACGGCCGGGATCCGTGATACGTTGTCCGGGTTGCAGTTTTGGTTTCCAGAGACTCTGTGTGCGCCTGGCGGATTGTGGCCCCAGGCGCTCTTTGTTGTGTCCGGAGTTCTCCGGGCGGGGCGACCAGCAGCGACAGGCACGCCGTGCGACCATCGCGCGGTGGGCTCCTCTCCGGCCCGCAACACGTGCGGGCCGACCGTTCCGTCAAGGAGACGAAACACATGGCAATTGGCACCGTCAAGTGGTTCAACGCTGACAAGGGCTTCGGCTTCATCACCCCGGACGACGGCGGCGCCGACGTCTTCGCCCACTTCTCGGCGATCCAGACCTCCGGCTACCGGAGCCTGGACGAGAACCAGCGGGTCGAGTTCGAGGTGACCCAGGGCCAGAAGGGCCCGCAGGCGGAGAACATCCGTCCGCTCTGATCTTCGGATCAACCGGCACCACCACCGCGCCCCGTCGGGCGCGGTGCACGGGCCGGCCCGCCGCGCCGCCCTCCCGTCCGCGGGACGTGGCGCGCCGAGGCGGGCCGGCCCGTACCCTTTTCGGTTCGTGCTTGTGACCACCGGTGACGCCGGTGACGCGCCGGCTTCCGGCGCCCTTCCTCGACACGTGCCGCCTCGAGGAAGGCTTTCCGCATGTCCGTGAGCACCACTCTGCCCACCTTCGCCGACACCGGCCTGGCCCCGGCGCTCGTCGCCGAGCTGACCCGGCAGGGCATCACCGCGCCGTTCCCGATCCAGTCCGCCACGCTGCCCGACTCGCTGGCCGGCCGGGACGTGCTCGGCCGCGGCCGCACCGGCTCCGGCAAGACGCTGGCGTTCGGGCTCCCGCTGCTGCACCGTACGGCCGGTCACCGGGCCCGTCCCGGCCGCCCGCTCGCCCTGGTGCTGGTGCCCACCCGGGAACTGGCCCAGCAGGTGACCGCCGCGCTCACCCCCTACGCGACCGCGCTCAAGCTGCGGTGCGCCACCGTGGTCGGCGGGCTGTCCCTGACCCGCCAGGCGGACGCGCTGCGCGCCGGCGCCGAGGTGCTGGTGGCCACGCCCGGCCGGCTGCACGACCTGATCGACCGGGGCGACGCCCGGCTGGACCAGGTGGCCATCACCGTGCTGGACGAGGCCGACCAGATGGCCGACATGGGCTTCCTGCCGCAGGTGACGAAGCTGCTGGAGCAGGTCGCGCCGGGCGGGCAGCGGATGCTGTTCTCGGCGACCCTGGACCGGGGCGTGGACCGGCTGGTCCGGCGCTTCCTGACCGACCCGGTGACGCACTCGGTCGACCCGGGCACCGCCACGGTGACCGCGATGACCCACCACGTGCTGCACCTGGAGGCGGAGGACAAGCAGACCGCGCTGGCGCACATCGCCGCCCGCGAGGGCCGCACCATCGTCTTCATCGCCACCAAGCACCGCGCCGACCGGGTGGCCCGGCAGCTGCTCGCCAAGGGCGTACGCGCCGCGGCGCTGCACGGCGGCAAGTCGCAGCCGCAGCGCACCCGGATCCTGGAGCAGTTCCGCACCGGCCAGGTCACCGCGCTGGTGGCCACCGACGTGGCCGCCCGGGGCATCCACGTGGACGGGCTGGACCTGGTGGTCAACGCGGACCCGCCGACCGAGGCGAAGGACTACCTGCACCGGGGCGGCCGGACCGCCCGCGCGGGGGAGTCGGGCACCGTGGTCACCCTGGTCCTGCCGGAGCAGCGCCGGGACGTCGCCCGGCTGATGAGCACCGCGGGGATCAACCCGCAGACCACCCGGGTGCGCGCCGGGGACGCGGAGCTGGGCCGGCTGACCGGGGCGCGGGAGCCCTCCGGGGTGCCGGTGACCATCACGCCGCCCGCCGCCGCGCAC
>NZ_CADEAU010000652.1 GCF_902825405.1 Micromonospora maritima
CAGCTTCGACTCCTGCAGGGCGGTGGCGATCGAGATGACCGCGGCCCGCTCCGGCAGACCGGCCTTCTTCGTGGCGGCGATGATCGCCTTCGCGTTGGCCAGCTGCTCGTCGTTCAGGGTAATGGTCGACTGCTCACCCTGCACGCTGGCGACAGCCGCCACCGGCTTACCGGCGTGCGCGGGGTGTCGGCGTGGGCGGCGACCGGACCGGCGAACACGCCACCGGTGAAGGCCAGACCAGCAATACCCAGGATGCTCTTACGCAGGATCGTGTTCATCAGGGGGGCTCCATTCGGGGGTCGACACACCCGGGGGACGGGTGTGGGCACCGTCAGGCGCACAAAGTCTTGGGGGGGTTCGGCTGCTCGCGGGGCCCGTGGGGGGCTGCCTTGCGGCGCCGGGACCAGGTGTAACGACCGGCTACCGGCCGCCATTCCCCGCGGGGCGGGGCGGCGTGATGGCGCGGGCCGGGGGTGGTTCGCCTGCTCGGTCGTTCACCGGGTTACAACGCCGCCGACCCGCCGCCGATTCCGCGCCGGGGGTGCCGCCCCACCACCACCGAACCGGACACCTACACCGCAACCACACGCGCGGGTCGAACGGCGCGGCAGGAAGCCCAACGACTGTCAGTAGCCAGTCGGCAGGCCGATCACCAAAAGACCGATATACCGCTGAGTCATAATTATGACCCAGCGGTATATCGCTCAGAACTGACGTGCCGCTGCGCCGCTGGGTCGCCGGGCCATCGATCAAGGAGTGGGACCAGGACGAGGGGCGCGAGCTTCAGAGGGCTAGGACTGCCGCGACAGGCGGCGTGCGGGGCAGCGATCTCAGCGGCGACCGTGGCGGGCGCGCAGGTAGTCGGAGACCACGTACTCGCCGAGATCGTCGAGGTCGGGCGTGAACATCCGGCCCCTCGACCGCCGCGCCACCGCGTCCACGAAGCGGCGCAGCCCGGGGTCGTCGCCGAGCATGAACAGGTTGAGCGTGGCGCCGTACCGGGTCAGCTTGTCCACCTCGCGGATCGTCGCCGTGATGGTCTCCGGCAGCGGCGGCCAGTGGAAGTACGCCTCGCCGTCCTCCGGGTCGAGGTGGGCGGTGGGTTCGCCGTCGGTGACCACGAGGACCACCGGTTCGGCGCCCGGGTGGCGGCGCAGGTGCCGACCGGCCAGCCGCAGCGCGTGCTGGAGGTTGGTGCCCTGCTGCATGTCCGGTTCGACCGCGGCCAACTCCTGCTGGGTCAGCGGCATCGCCTCCCGACCGAAGCCGACGATCTGCAACGCGTCCTGCGGGAACCGGGTCGCCATCAGGTGCGACAGGGCCAGCGCCGTCTGCTTCATCGGCCCCCAGCGCCCCTGCGAGATCATCGAGTACGACAGGTCGACGCAGAGCACCACCGCGGCGGACGCCCGGCGCTCGGTCTCCACCACCTCGAAGTCCTCGACCGCGAGCTGTACCGGCACGCCGGTGCCGGCCCGGCGTACCGCTCGGGTGAGCGTGCGCACCACGTCCAGCGGCTGTTCGTCGCCGTACTCCCAGGGGCGGGAGGCGCCGCTCACCTCGCCGGCGGCACCGGCCGAGCGCAGGTCGTGCTGACCGCGCGGGCCGGCCGTCAGGTCGGCGAAGACGCGGCGCAGCGCGGTGCCGGCGAGCCGGCGCAACGCCTTCGGGCTGAGCGTCAGCCCCTCCGCGTCCCGGGTGACCCAGCCCTGGCGGCGCAGTTCCCGCTCCAGCTCGCGCAGCCGGCGTACGTCGTCGGCGGCCTCCCGGCCGAGCGTCCGGGCGACCGCCTCGACGTCGACGTCGTCGAGCGTGGCACCCGGCTGGTCCTGGTCGAGGGAGTCCAGCAGCTCGTCGAGTTCGGCGATCTCGTCGAGCGCGCCGGTGGCCTCGCCGTACCCGAGGGGCTGGTCGCCCCGGACCCGTTCGCCGCGCTGCCAGTTGAGGTCGGGGCGCAACGACCGCAGGTGCTCGTCGAGCTGGGACAGCTCACCGGCGAGCCGGTCGCCGAGGGACTGGCGCATCAGCCCGGCCAGTTCCTCGCGCTGCCGGTCCGACAGCGACCGCATCAGCCGCTCCCCGGCCGCCGCCCGGCGGGCGAGCACGTCGACAAGCTCGTCGACGTCGCGGGGGCGCTCCGGGAAGAACTCCCCGTGCCGGCGCATGAACTCGGCGAACGCGTCGGTGGTGTCCTCCGCGCGGGCGTGCCGGGCGAGCAGGTCGTTGAGGTCGCGCATCATCTCGGCGAGCTGCTGCTGGGCGGCCGGGTCGGCGGCGGCCCGCGCCGCGTCGCGCAGGCCGGCGAAGCGCTGTTCCAGCACCTCGCCGCGCAGCCCGTCGAGGATCCGCTGGTAGGTCTGTCGCGCCTCGGCGCTGGCCCACTCGTACCCGGAAAGCTCCTCGACGGCGCGGGCGGTGGAGCGGGGCAGGTTGTCCAGCACCGCCTCGGCGAACCGGGCGTCGTCGCCGTCGCGGCCGCCCAGCTCGTCCCGTTCCGCGGCGAGGGCCTGGTCGAGCAGCGCCCGCGCCCGGGTCACCGCGCCGTCCAGGTCACCCCGGCGCAACGCCTCCCGGCGCA
>NZ_CADEAU010000653.1 GCF_902825405.1 Micromonospora maritima
AGGGCTCGGCGCAGCCGGAGCGGGACCTCGCCGGGCTGGCCGGCCTGCCGGTGCCGGCGAGCTGAGCTGAGACCGCGCCGGGTGCTCCCCCAGGGTGCACCCGGCGCGGCCGGTCACTGGAGCAGGCCGCCGAGCAGGCCGCCCTGCTGCTGCTGGGCGCCGCTGCCGGCCACCGGCGGCTCCTCCGACGGCTGCACCACCACGAAGCCCTGGCCGGCGAAGCTCATCGTGAACGCCTCCCCGGTGCTGCGCCCGAGCAGCGTGCCGAGGCCGAGCTGCTCGGCCCGGTGGTAGCCGGTCTGGAGGTTGGCCGACCAGCAGACCGCGGCCTGCGGGTCGACGTACGTCGGCGCGTCCACGTTGAGCACCACCGGGGTGCCCTTGGTGGTGATCGCGATCCGGCCGTGCCCGGTGAAGACGCAGTTGAACAGGCCCGACGAGGACGCCATCCCGGCGCCGCCGACCATCTTGATGTCGTACTGGAGGCTGGAGTCGAAGGCGAGCACGCTGGAGCCGTTGATGGACAGGGCGTCGCCGGGCTCCAGGTCGATGATGTGCACGTCCTTGGCCAGCTCGGCCAGGAACACGTCGCCGCGCCCGGAGAGCTTCATCAGCGGGACGCCCTCACCGGTGAGCCGCTGCTTGATGAACTTGCCGATGCCGCCCGAGCCGAGCGCCTGGAACTGCACCTGGCCCTGGTACGCGACCATCGACCCGACGCGGGCCATCGCCTCGCCGTTCAGCTCGATCTTCAGCATCTTGGAGTTCTGCAGCCGCATGCCCGGCTGCTGGGACTCCTTCTCGAGGTTCTCCGCGGAGAACAGCGCGCTGCGCATGGGGTTTCCTCCTGCATCGGGATGTGCCTGATCCGGAGGTTAGGGGACCGGCGCAACCGCCGGGATCAGCCGAGCGGCGACGCGCCGGGGACCGGTCAGCCCCAGCCGAGGGCGTGCAGGCGTTCGTCGTCGATGCCGAAGTGGTGGGCGATCTCGTGCACCACCGTCACCGCGACCTCGTCGACCACGTCCTCGTCCGTGTCGCAGATCGCCAGGATCGGGTTGCGGTAGATCAGGATGCGGTCGGGCAGCACGCCGGAGTAGTCCCAGCCGCGCTCGGTGAGCGCGTGCCCCTCGTAGAGACCGAGCAGGTCCTCGCCGGGCGGTGGCTCGTCCTCGACCAGGATGACCACGTTGCTCATCAGCCCGAGCAGTTCCTCGGGCACCTCGTCGAGCGCCTCGCCGACCAGTTCCTCGAACCGGTCCCGGCTCATCTCCACGGCCACGCGGCCCGGTCACCCCTCACGGTCGGCACGTGGCGCGACGGGGACGCCCCGCAGGACGCCCCCGCCGTGCCGTACGTGGTGTCAGGCCAGACGGGCGTTCAGCGTGATCTGCGCGCCCGGGGAGAGCAGCCGCGAGATCGGGCAGTTCTCCTTGGCCGCCTCGGCCAGCTTGGTGAACTCCGCCTCGTCGAGGCCGGGCACCTGGCCGACGGTCTCCAGGTCGATGCGGGTCACGGTCATGCCCGCGTCGGTCTTGTCGAAGTGCACCTTGGCGGTCGTCTCCACCGACGTGTCGGTGGCGCCCGCGTCGGCGAGCTGCTTGGAGAGGGCCATCGAGAAGCAGCCGGCGTGCGCGGCGCCGATCAGCTCCTCGGGGTTGGTGCCCTCGCCCTCCTCGAAGCGGGACTTGAAGGAGTAGTTGCCGGACAGGCCGCCCTTGCCGGTGCGGACGGTGCCCGACCCCTCGGTCAGGTTGCCCTGCCAACGAGCGGAAGCGGTACGGATAGGCATGGCACCGACGCTAACCGAAAGCGGGCCGCCCCGCACCGGTCCGGCGCCTCGCGGTCCGGGTGCCCGAACGCCGGCTGTGCCATGATTCGACGCAGGCCCGCGTACGGGAAGGGTGGCCGATGTCGCAGGATCTCCCCATCCCCAGGCAGGACGACAGGCACGACGGCACCACCACCGTCGTCGAGTGGGGTGACGCCGCGACGGCCCCGCCCGGCCGGGTCGGCCGGTCGCTGGCCGGTCTGGGCCGCGACCACCGTCTCCCACCGGTGCTCGTCGGTCTCGGCGCGGTGGCCGCACTCGCCTCGCTGATCGGCGAGTGGCTGGTGATCACGCTGCCGAACGACGACCAAGACGGGAACGACACCCTCCGCCTGCCCAGCGGGGTCGCCGAGATCGGCGGCTTCGGGGTGGCGTACCTGGTGGGTCTGCTCGGGCTGTCGGTCGCGGTGGCCCTGGCGCTGCGTGGCGCCCCGGCGGTGCGGCGGCACGCCCGGACCGCCGGGCTGGGTCTCGCCGCGCCCCTGCTCGGCATGCTGGTCGCGACCGCCGCCACCCTCCAGCAGCTCGCCCGGCGCATCGTCTTCTTCCCGACCGAGCAGACCCTCCAGGTGCAGCACGGGCGTGGCCTCGTCACCGCGTTCCTCGCCGTCGCGCTGGTGGCGGTCGCGCTGCACCTGACCGGCCGGGCCGGCGGCCGGGGGACCTACCCGGTGGCCGGCGACGAGTCGCCCGACGACGAGCCAACCGACGAGC
>NZ_CADEAU010000654.1 GCF_902825405.1 Micromonospora maritima
GGGGCCGTCGACGGGCGAGCGCGGACCGTCCCCCGACCGCCGTGCCCGCGGCGTCGCGGGCCGGCCGCAACCTGCCCGCCGCGATCGGTGTCGGGGTGGCCCTCGGCGCGTTGATCGTGGTGCCGCTGTTCTTCTTCCTGCCGGCGTTCCTCGCCGTGCTCGCCGCCGCGGTGGCCATCGGCATCGGGGAGATGGCCCGGGCGGTCCGCCGCAGCGGCGCCCACCCCCCGTTGGTGCCGCTGGCCGCCGGTGGCGTGCTCACGGTCGGGCTGGCCTGGTTCGCCGGCCCGGACGCGCTCTGCCTCGGGCTGCTGGTGACCGTGCTGGGCACCATGATCTGGCGGCTGGGCGACGGGCCCGGCAACTACCAGCGTGACCTGACCGCGGCCACCCTGATCGCGGTGTACGTGCCGTTCCTGGCCGGCTTCGCGGCCCTGCTCGCGGCGGCGCCCGACGACGGGCACCTGCGGGTGCTGGTCACGCTGGTGGCGGTGGTGCTCTCCGACACCGGCGGCTACGCGGCCGGGGTGGCGTTCGGCAAGCACCCGATGGCGCCGACGATCAGCCCGAAGAAGTCCTGGGAGGGCTTCGCCGGCTCGGTCACGGCCGCGGCGGTGGGCAGCGCCGTGCTGCTCTGGCTGCTGTTCGACGTGGCCCCCTGGTGGGGCGCCCTGTTCGGGACGGCGATCTCCTGCGCGGCGGTGCTCGGCGACCTCGCCGAGTCGATGATCAAGCGGGATCTCGGGGTCAAGGACATGAGCAACCTGCTGCCCGGGCACGGCGGCCTGATGGACCGGCTCGACTCGATCCTGTTCGCGGTGCCGACGGCGTACCTGCTGCTGGCGGTCTTCGTACCGGTGGCGGGCTGAGGGATGGATCACGGCCGCGGCGCGGGCCGGACCGGCCGGTCCGGGACGATTCGGCACCCACGGACGGGTGCGTCCGCTCCGACGCGTGTCAGACTGGACGCGCCATGACGAGCCTCCCGCTGATCTCCGTAGACCCCGACGCCCGCGGCCGCAAGCCCGCGATGCCTCCCCGCCACCTCGCCGACCTGGACCTGCCGGGCCGGCAGGCGCTCGTCACCGAGCTGGGCGAGCCGGCGTTCCGCGCCAAGCAGGTCTCCAACCACTACTTCGGGCGCCTGGTGCGCGAACCCGAGCGGATGACCGACCTGCCGGCGGCGACCCGGGAGCGGCTGGCCGGCACGCTGCTGCCCACGCTGCTCACCCCGGTCCGCGAGCTGGCCTGCGACGACGGCGCGACCCGCAAGGCGCTCTGGCGGCTGCACGACGGCTCGCTGGTGGAGAGCGTGCTGATGGGCTACCCGGACCGGGTCACCGTCTGCATCTCCAGCCAGGCCGGCTGCGGCATGGCCTGCCCGTTCTGCGCCACCGGCCAGGCCGGGCTGACCCGTAACCTCTCCACCGCCGAGATCGTCGACCAGGCGGTCTACCTGGCTGGTGTGGCCGCCTCCGGGGCGGTGGCCGGCTCGCCGCCGCGCCTGTCGCACGTGGTGTTCATGGGCATGGGCGAGCCGCTGGCCAACTACGCGCGGGTGGTGGCGGCGATCCGTCGCCTGGTCGCGCCGGCGCCGGAGGGACTCGGCCTGTCCCAGCGGCACATCACCGTTTCCACGGTCGGGCTGGTCCCGGCCATCCGCCGACTGGCCAGCGAAGACCTCTCGGTGACCCTTGCGTTGTCGCTGCATGCCCCCGATGATGAGCTGCGCGACGAACTCGTCCCGGTCAACCAGCGCTGGAAGGTGTCCGAGGTGCTGGACGCGGCGTGGGACTACGCGGCCACGACGGGGCGTCGCGTGTCCATCGAGTACGCGATGATCAAGGACGTGAACGACCAGCCGTGGAGAGCCGATCTGCTCGGGCGGCTGCTGGCCGGCAAGTTGGCCCACGTGAACCTGATCCCGCTCAACCCGACTCCGGGCAGCCGCTGGGACGCCAGCCCGAAGCCGGTCGAGCGGGAGTTCGTCCGGCGGTTGCGCGACGCCGGGGTGTCCACGACGGTGCGGGACACCCGGGGGCGCGAGATCGACGGGGCGTGTGGGCAGCTCGCCGCCGCCGAGGACACGGACAGCGACTCACGCGCGGCAACGGCGTAGCGGTACGAGACCAGGAGACATAGTGGCGAGTCAGGGTCAGCGTTTCCGGCGTAAGGCGCTCCGCCGGGGATACAAGGTCGACGAGGTGGACGCCTTCCTGGACCGGGTCGAGGCGACTCTCGCCGGCCAGCCGGTGGGCGCGCCCGTGGCCTCCCAGGAGGTCCACGACGTCGTCTTCCGGGTCCGCTTCAACGGCTACGACGAGTGGCAGGTCGACCTGCACCTCGACCGGGTCGAGCGGCAGCTCGCCGAGCTGGAGGAGCGCTCCGGCGCCCCCGGCGGGCGTGGTGGCGACCCCCGGATGGCCGACCGGCTCGGCCCGCCCATGCGTGACGACCGAGGCCTGTCCCCGGTGCCGCAGCCGCCGATGCCGCCCCGGCAGATGCCGGCCCAGGCCGGCCCGCCCGCCGAC
>NZ_CADEAU010000655.1 GCF_902825405.1 Micromonospora maritima
CGCCGTCCGCCGGCCGCAACGCCACCACCGCGGCGAACGCGGCCAACTCCAGCAGCACGAAGAAGACGGTGTACGCGACCGCCGCCGCGTACGCCCCGGCCCGGGCGTCGGCGGTGCGCCCGGCGGCCAGCGCCAGCGCGCCCAGTGGGGCCAGGATGTAGCCCGCCTGGGCCACCGACGACCAGGCGAGCAACCGCACGGTACGCCGCTGACGCAGCGCCACCAGGTTGCCCACGGTCATCGTCAGCACCGCCAGCGCCGCCAGCACCGGGCCGGTCACCTCGCCGGGAAGCGCCCGCTGCACCACCGCCAGCAGCGCCACCACGCCGCCCAGCTTCGAGGCGGTCGACAGGTACGCGGCGACCGGCAGCGGCGCGCCGTCGTAGGTCGCCGGCGCCCAGGCGTGGAACGGCACCGCGGCGACCTTGAACGCGAGCCCGGCCACCACCAGCGCCACCGCGACGGTGGTCAGCGGCAGGGCGGTCAGGTCGTCGCGGGCGGCCAGGGTGGCGCCGAGCCGGTCCAGGTGCAGCGTGCCGGCGACCGCGTAGAGCAGCGCCGCGCCGAGCAGCGTCACCGTGGTGGCGACCACGCTGACCACGAAGAACGTCACCGCCGCCTCGGCGCCGGCGAGGCTGCCCCGGCGCAGCCCGACCAGCACGTACAGCGGCAGGGTCAGCGTCTCCAGCGCCACGATCAGGGTGATCAGGTCACCGGCCGCGCCGAGCACCACACCGCCGGTCATGGCGCAGGCGAGCAGGAAGCAGTATTCCCCCGGCGGGGTGCGCCCGGCCCGCAGCAGCGGGCCGGAGATCGCCAGCACACCGAGCGTGAGCAGGGCGACCACCACCGCCACCAGCGCGGCCCGACCGTTCCACACCCAGGAGCAGTCGTCACCGACGCAGAACGTGCGCCGGGTGCCGGCCGCGCCGACGAGCCCCGCGCCCACCGCGGTGCCGGCCGCGCCGAGCGCCGCCACCGCGGCGGTGACCCGGGGACGTGCCACCAGCAGGTCGACCAGCAGGACCAGCACGGCGGTGCCGGCGGCCAGGTACGCCGGCAGCAGCGCCACGTTGTCGACGCTCTGCACCAGGCTCATGGGACGACCCCCAGCAGGGCCTCCACCGGACCGGAGGCGTAGGAGAGGACCAGCGCGGGCGCCAGCCCGACCGCGAGCGCGAGCAGCACCAGCGGCGCCCAGGTGGTCAGCTCCGCGCCGGCCAGCCCGGGCGTGAGCCCGGCCACCGCCGGGCTGGGCCGGCCGTGGGTGACCCGGCGCAGCAACCGCAGGAAGTACGCGGCGGTCAGCGCCCCGCCCAACGCCGCCAGCACGGCCAGCGTCAGCCACAGCGGGCCGCCCCGCCGGACGGCGGCCACCACCGCGAACGCCTCGCCCCAGAAGCCGGCCAGCCCGGGCAGCCCGAGCGAGGCGACCGCCGCGAAGCCCAGCAGCCCGGCCAGCCGGGGCGCGGTCTCCCGCAGACCGGACAGGTCGGCCAGCGCGCCGGTGTGCGTCCGGTCCTTGACCGCGCCGGCCAGGAAGAACAGCAGGCCGGTGATGACCCCGTGGGCGATGTTGCCGATCAGCGCGGCCTGGAGCCCGGTGGCGGTGAGCGTGGCGACCCCGAGCAGCACGAAACCCATGTGCCCGACGCTGGAGTAGGCGATCAGCCGCTTCAGGTCGTCCTGGGCCAGGCAGACCAGGCCGCCGACTCCGATCGCGGCGACGGCGAGCACGCCGAGCGCCGGCGACGCCCAGCGGGCGCCCTCCGGCGCCACCCCGACGGCGACCCGGATCAGCCCGTACGTGCCCATCTTGAGCAGCACCCCGGCGAGGATCACGCTGCCGACGGTGGGCGCCTGGGTGTGCGCGTCGGGCAGCCACGAGTGCAGCGGCCAGAGCGGGCTCTTCACCGCGAACGCCAGCGCCAGCAGCGTGAACGCGGCGAACTGGGTGCCCCGGGACAGGCCGACGCCGCCGGTCAGCGCGACCAGGTCGGCGGTGCCCGCCTCGGCCACCACCACGTAGACGCCGACCAGCAGCAGCACCGAGCCGAACAGCGTGTAGAGCGCGAACTTGCGGGCCGCGCGCCGCCGGTCCGCGCCGCCCCAGCCGGCGATGATCGCGTACATCGGCAGCAGGACGACCTCGAAGAAGAGGAAGAAGAGCACCAGGTCGAGCGCGAGGAACGTGCCGAGGATGCCCACCTCGACCACCAGCAGCAGCGCCACCAGGGCCCGCCCGCTGCCACCGCCGGCCGGCACCCGCCACAGCGTGTAGCCGCAACACAGCAGCGTCAGCAGCGCGGTCAGCACCACCAGCGGCCAGGAGATGCCGTCCACCCCGAGGTGGAACCGCAGGTCGAGCCCGGGCACCCAGGGCAGGTCGAGCCGGTGCCAGGGCTGCACCGCCGGGCGGGGCCCGTACCCGAACCAGCCGTGCGCGCCGCCGACCAGCGGCAGCGTCGCCAGCAGCGTCAGCGCCGCGGCGGCGGTGCCGACCAGCCGGCCCGCCCGGTCCC
>NZ_CADEAU010000656.1 GCF_902825405.1 Micromonospora maritima
CCCCGTCGACCCGTCGTCGGCGCCGGTGTCCGCCGTGCCCGTCGCGTACCCGCAGGCGCTCTTCGTCTCGGCCGGCCGGTCGGCGGACCCGTCGCCGGACCGGCGCTCGCCGGGCTGGGTCCGGGCCACCGCGACCCTGGTGGGCGCCGCCGTCAGCCTGCTGTCGGTAGGCATCCTGACCTGGGCGGTGATCCTGGCGTACGCGCTCTGGCGGCGCAGCTGGCGCCTCGCGCTGGGCGCGCTGCCGTACTTCCTGCTCGTGGTGAGCGTGTTCGGCCTCGCGGTCAGCAGCCCGGTCGAGGAGGAACCGAGCGACCCGATGGTCATCTATTTCCTGTTCGGGCTCTGCGTCTGCTGGATGCTCGGCACCCTGCACGTGGTGCTGCTCAACCCGGCGTTGTGGGCGGCGTTGCGGGGCCTGTTCTGGACCGGGCCGCAGCGCGCCGACGAGCAGCGGCGGGTGCGCCGGGAACAGGCGCGGTACCTGCTGCACCACTACCCCTCCGCCCGGCGCGACCTGCGGATCGGCCGTCCCGACCTGCTCCGGGAGTTCGACGACGGCGGCCTGGTCGACGTCAACGCGGTGCCCGACGCGGTCTTCGCGACGCTTCCCGGTCTCACCGCCGAGCAGCGCCGGCAGGTCGCCGTCGACAGGTGGCTGCGCGGGCCGTTCGGGTCGCTGGAGGAGCTGGTCGCGCGCTGCCAGCTGCCTCCGGCCGTCACCGGCGCGCTGCGCGAGGTGCTGCTCTTCCTGCCGCCCGAGCCACCGCCCGGGCCGCCCGTGGCACCCACGCCCCCTGGTAGAAATGCCGGATGAGCCAGGATCGGACGGCCGTCCGGGAACGCGCCGAGGCGGTGCTGCGGCGGCTGGCGGGTGAGCACGCCCGGCTGCGCGAGGACCAGTGGCGGGCGATCGAGGCGCTGGTCGTCGACCGACGACGGGTGCTGTGCGTCCAACGCACCGGGTGGGGCAAGTCGGCGGTCTACTTCGTCGCCACCGCGCTGCTGCGGGAGAGCGGCGAGCACGGGCCGACGGTGATCGTGTCGCCGCTGCTGGCGTTGATGCGCAACCAGGTCGAGTCCGCCGCCCGGGCCGGGATCCGGGCCCGCACCATCAACTCGGCGAACCTCGACGAGTGGGACCAGATCACCGCCGAGATCCACGCCGGCGCGGTCGACGTGCTGCTGATCAGCCCCGAGCGGCTGAACAACCCGGACTTCCGCGACACCGTGCTGCCCCGGCTCGCCGCCACCACCGGCCTGCTGGTGGTGGACGAGGCGCACTGCGTCTCCGACTGGGGGCACGACTTCCGGCCCGACTACCGCCGGCTGCGCACGTTCCTGGCGAACCTGCCCGAGCGCACGCCGGTGCTCGCCACCACGGCCACCGCCAACGCCCGGGTCACCCGGGACGTGGCCGAGCAGCTCGGCGACGCGCTCGTGCTGCGCGGCACGCTGGACCGCGAGTCGCTGCGCCTCGGCGTACTGGACCTGCCGAGCCCGGCCCACCGCCTCGCCTGGCTGGCCGACCACCTGGACCGGCTTCCCGGCTCGGGGATCGTCTACACGCTCACCGTGGCCGCGGCCACCGAGACGGCCGAGTTCCTGCGCGGCCGGGGCTGGTCGGTGGCCTCCTACACCGGGCAGGCCGAGGACGCCGACCGGCGCGCCGCCGAGCAGGACCTGCTCGACAACAAGATCAAGGCGCTGGTCGCCACCAGCGCGCTCGGCATGGGCTTCGACAAGCCCGACCTGGGCTTCGTGGTGCACCTGGGTGCGCCGCCCTCGCCGATCGCCTACTACCAGCAGGTCGGCCGCGCCGGCCGGGCCGTCGAGCACGCCGAGGTGCTGCTCCTGCCGGGCGTGGAGGACGCGGCGATCTGGCGGTACTTCGCCTCGCTCGCCTTCCCGCCCGAGGAACAGGTCCGCGCCGTGCTCGCCGCGCTGGACACCGAGCGGCCGATCTCCACCCAGGCCCTCGAACCGGTGGTCGACCTCCGCCGGGCCCGGCTGGAGCTGATGCTCAAGGTGCTCGACGTGGACGGCGCGGTCCGCCGGGTGCGCGGCGGCTGGCTCGCCACCGGCGCGCCCTGGGTCTACGACGAGACCCGGTTGCGGCGCGTCGCCGACGCGCGCACCGCCGAGCAGCGGGCCATGCGGGAGTATGCGGCCACCTCCGCCTGCCGCATGCGCTATCTGCGGGAGGGGCTGGACGACACCGGGGCGGAGGACTGCGGCCGGTGCGACAACTGCGCCGGGCCGCTGTTCGACGCCGAGGTCTCCGTCGAGGCGCTGACCGCCGCGCAGACCTTCCTCGGCCGCCCCGGCGTGGAGATCGCGCCCAAGAAGCTCTGGCCGACCGGGTTGGACGCGGTGGGCGTACCCCTGAAGGGTCGGATCCCGCCGGCGGAGCAGGCGCTGCCCGGGCGGGCCGTGGGGCGCCTGTCCGACCTGGGGTGGGGCGGGCGGCTGCGCGGCCTCGTCGGGCCGGACGCGGCGGACGCGACGGTGGCGG
>NZ_CADEAU010000657.1 GCF_902825405.1 Micromonospora maritima
ACCGGTGACGGTGGGGCCGGCGGGCGCCGCGCCGGGAGAGTCCCCCGACACCGCCCCCTGTGCCCGCCGGCCGTCCGTCACCGCGCCAGTGCGGCCCAGCTCGGCGTCACCGGCTCCCGCCGCAGCGGCATGCCCGCCTCGGCCGGGGTCCGGTCGCCCTTGCGCTGGTTGCAGCCGTAGCAGGCGGCGGTGGTGTTCCCCCAGGTGTTCCGGCCACCGCGCGAACGGGGCAGGATGTGGTCGATCGTGCTGGCCGGGCCGTCGCAGTAGGCGCACCGCCGGCCGTCGCGGCCGAGCACCCCGGCCCGGGACCAGGCCGGGCCGGCGGTGAACCGCCAGCGGGTCACCACGTACCGGACCAGGCGGACCACCCGCGGCAGCGGGAAGACGCCGATCACCCGGTCCGGCTCGGCCTCGTGGATCTCGGCGACCCGGCGGCAGAGCATCCGGATCGCGTGCTTGACGGTGACCCGGTGCAGCGGGCCGAGGTCGGCGTTGATGACGAGGACGGCGTCCACCGGGCTCTCCCTTCACGATCGGTGGTGCGGCGACGACGGGACGCGCGACGCGCGTCAGTCGTGCCTTCCGGGCCAGGGACCGTGTTCCCGGCAGCCGTCGCCGGAGCGCCACGACGGCGTCGTGGTGGCGGGTCGCAGCGACATGGAAGGCTCCCGGAGCGGTGGTTGACCTTGCGCGATCACGGTAGATCGACCCGGGAAACGCGGGCAACGTATTTCGATCCGCCGTCGGACGGCGGTCGCTGGCGTCCGGCCCGCCCGGCGGCCCGGGCGGCGGCGAGCGGGCGGGCGATCCGGGCGCTCATCTGCGCCACCAGCTCGCTCTCCAGCAGCGGCCGGTTCACCTCGGCGGCCACCGACATCGCCGGGGTGGAGACCGAGCGCCAGATCGCGGTGCAGCCGGCGCCGAGACCGACGAGCGCCACCGCCGCCCGGGTCGCGGGGGAGCCGGCCGCCGCGGCGGCGCTGACCCCGACCACCGCCACGAGGACCACCAGCAGCGGCGCGAGCACCGGCCAGAAGATGCCCCGGGCCGCCTGCGCCACGAGCCTGCGGTCCCGGATGACGAGGTTGCGTGCCACGACCGCCCAGTTCTCCTCGTCCAGCAGGTCGCGCGGGTGCAGACCGCCGGTGAGCACGTCCTGCCACAGGTCACCCTGGTTGCGCAGCTCGCGGGCCAGTTCCGCGAGTCCGGCCTCGCCGGGGTCGCCGACGGTGGCCCGGCCGACCGCGGTGGCCCAGGCGGCCAGTGACCGCCGCACCACCGCCGCCGAGTACGGAGGCAGCACGCTTGCCAACTCGTCGAGCCACCTGCTGATCTGGACGTGTCGTCCGCCGAAGCGGCGGGCCAGCTCGGCGGCCTCGCCGCGCCGGACGGTGTCGGCGAGCGACCGACCGAGCCGGTACGCCACCCCGACCCGGTGGTTGGTTGCCATCGTCCAGCGCAGCACCTCGACGTTCAGCTCGTCGAGGGCGAGCAGAAGCGGCTCCCGGGCGGCCCCGGTGGCCCGCCGGGCGGCGGCGGTCGACGGGGTGGGGCGACCCGCCGGGGTGGCCGGGGCGATCTCGGTCAGCGCCACGTCCACCCCGTCGAGGTACATGCCGAGCCGGTGCCGGCCCGGCATCTCGGTCAGGTTGGACAGCTTCGCGGGCGCGGTCGCCGGCCGGTCCGCGCGCTCGGACAGCTCGGCGGTCTGCGCGTGGTGGTAGGCGTCCGCCATGGACCAGCCGAGCCGCAGCGCGGTGACGACGGCCGTCCGTTCGTCGCGCGTCGCGCGGCTCTCGTCCGGCCGGTCCCCCGACCGCGTCGCGGTGCTCACCGCCCGACCTCCCGTGTCGCGGTCGAGCGTAGTGCAGATCGTGTCCGATTTAGGAGGTTTCGGTCAGGCGCGACCCGCCAGCAGGCCCCGCGGCCGGATCGAGCGGACCGGCTCGGCAGCCGCCCCCTCGGCGCGCAGGATGTGGTTGGCGGCGACGATCCCGGTGGCCGCCGAACGCTCCATCAGCGCGCTCGGGAACTCGGTCCGGATCCCGTCGCCGGCCAGGTAGAGCCCCGGCGCGTCGGTGCGTACGCCGGGCCGCCCGGCGTGGCTGCCCGGGGTGAACGCCGGGGCCTGCGCCTCGACCCGGGCGCGCAGCTCGCGTACCCGCAGGTCGGCCACCTCCGGCCAGAGCGTGGTCAGCTCCCGCAGCATCCGCGCGGCCAGCTCGTCGGCCGGCACGTCCGGCTCGCAGGCGTACGCGTGCAGCTCCACCACCGAACCGCCGGTGCGCTCCGCCCAGCGGCGCGGCTCGGACTCCAACCGGTGGTAGAGCGTCACCGAGTCCAGCGTGGGCTGCCGGGAGACCCCGCTGAACACCGCCCGGTCCGGGCGCACGTCCCCGTCCATCCAGTAGCGCGCCACCGCGTACGGGGGGCCGGGCCGGCCGAACGCGGGCATCCGCGCCACCAGCTCGGGCGCGGCGGCGGCCAGGCCGGGGGAGGCGTCGACGAG
>NZ_CADEAU010000658.1 GCF_902825405.1 Micromonospora maritima
AGACGGCATACGAGATCATGATGAGTGACTGGAGTTCAGACGTGTGCCTTCCGATCTCCGGACGAAGCGCGTGGGCGGTGCTCAGAACGGCGGTGCGGCGGCCTCCGGCGGGCGGCCCCAGGCGCGTCGGGCGTCGGCCACCGCAACGGCCGCCAGCACCACCACCGCGAGGGCCGAGGCGGCCAGCGGTGCGACGTGCAGCAGCAGCGGCACCGGCAGCAGCAACGCGGCGATCGCCACCAGCCGGGACGGGGAGACCCGGCCGAACACCTCGTACTCGAAGCGCGCCCGGCCGGCCAGGTAGAGCGCCGGACCGCCCAGGATCATGGCCAGCCAGGGCAGCTCGTTGTGCCCGGTGGGGTGCTCGACGACCAGCTCGTAGCCGATCGCGGTGGCGACCACGCCGACCACCATGACCAGGTGGGTGTCGGCGGCGGAGCGGCCGACGGTGGCCGGGTGGCGGGCGCCGGTGACCGCCTCGCCGAGGATCTGACCGGCCCGCTGCACGTAGATCCGCCACAGCAGGATCGAGGTGGCCAGCGCGAACGCGAACGCGGCTGTCGACGTCGCACCGATCGGCACCCGGGTGTAGGTGAGGCCGGCGACCAGGATCGTCTCACCGAGCGCGACCAGATAGAACTGCTGGTACCGCTCGGCCAGGTGCCCGCCGTGGATGTCCCACCGGGAGACGGTCGAGCGGCCCAGCCCCGGCACCGGCCAACCGAACCGGTTCCCGAGATACTCGATCACCAGTGCGACGCTCCACGACACCACCCGGGGGTCGGTGGGCAGGAGCGCGCCGACCAGCCAGAACACCCCGGCCACGCAGTACGTGATCAGCATGCGCAGCTTCAGTCGGCGGTACTGCAGCCGGCGCAGCACCATCAGCAGGATCGCCGAACGGGCGACGTGCGCGACCACGTACGCGATGGCGAACGCCAGCCCGGTCGAGGTGAACGCGCGGGGGATCGCCACCCCCATTACCATCGCCGACACCAGCGCGATGATCACGATGACCTGCAACCAGAGGTGGTACGGGTCGTAGCGGCTGGTGGTCCACGCGGTGCCCTGCCAGAGCATCCAGAGCGCGATCAGCAGCAGCAACGTCTTGCCGCCGCCGGTCACCGCCGACCAGTTCGGCGCTCCGCCCTCCAGCGCCAGGTCCTCGAACGCGCGGGCCGAGATCCGGGTCAGGGCGAAGACGTAGACCAGGTCGAAGAAGAGTTCCAGGAAGGTGGCTCTGTCCCCGTCGCCGTCGTCCGAGCGCAGCGCGGCGGGCTCGGCGATCCTCACCGCCGTCCTCCGCCCTCGTTCACGTCCACCCGGCAGTCGTAACACCCTCGCCCTGGGGCGCGGTGCGGATCGCTCGTTTCGCCCCTGATCTTGCTCCCGGCCGTGCCGGCGGGCACGATCGACAGGTGACGAACCGATGGGGCATGACCGTACCGCTGGGCGGCGTCCCGCTCGCCGACCACGCCGCCGTCTACGCGGCCCTCGACCGGGCCGGCTTCACCGACGTCTGGTCGTCGGAGGTGGCCGGGACGGACGCGTTCACCCCGCTGGCCCTCGCCGCCGCCTGGGCGCCCCGGCTGCGGCTCGGCACGGCGATCACCCCCGCCTTCACCCGGGGGCCGGGGCTGCTCGCGATGAGCGCCGCCGCCCTGGCCGAGGCCGCGCCGGGCCGGTTTGCACTCGGCATCGGCGCCTCCTCGCCGGTGGTGGTGCGGGACTGGAACGCGGTGGCGTACGACGAGCCGTTCAAGCGGACCCGGGACGTGCTGCGCTTCCTGCGGGCCGCGTTGCGCGGCGAGACCGTCGACGGGGCGTTCGACACGTTCGCGGTCCGGCGGTTCACCCTGGAGCGCCCGCCCGCCGTGCCGCCGCCGGTCCTGCTGGCCGCGCTGCGCCCCGGCATGCTGCGACTCGCCGCCGCCGAGGCCGACGGCGTGATCCTCAACTGGCTCGCCGCCGAGGACGTGCCGACCGCCGTCGCCGAGCTGGGCGAGCGTCGTCCCGGCTTCGAGGTCGCCGCGCGGATCTTCGTCTGCCCCACCGAGGACGCCGGGTACGCCCGCGCCCTGGGCCGCCGCCTGATCACCGGCTATCTCACCGTGCCCGCGTACGCCGCCTTCCACCGCTGGTTGGGTCGGCAGGAGACGCTGGGCCCGATGTGGCGGGCGTGGGAGGCGGGGGACCGCCGGGGCGCTGCCGCGGCGGTCCCGGACGAGGTGGTCGACGCGCTGGTGCTGCACGGCTCGCCCGAGCAGTGCGTGGCCGGCGCCCGCCGGTACGCCGCGCACGGTGTGGACGTGCCGGTGCTGGCGGTGCTGCCCACGCCGGAGACGACCGAGGGCGGCGCGGACGCCTGGGCCGGTCTGCTGCCCCGGCTCGGCACCGACGTGACGGAGGTGGCGTGAGATGAACCTGACCGACCGGGTGGTGGTGATCACCGGCGGGGCCGGCGGGATCGGCGCGGCGCTGGGCCGGCGCTTCGCCGCCGAGGGCG
>NZ_CADEAU010000659.1 GCF_902825405.1 Micromonospora maritima
GGTCGGCTCGGTGGCGGCCGGGCCGGTGAGGCGGGCGGCGAGGCGGACGGCCTGGGCGCGCAGCCCGTCCTCGTCGGCGGCGGAGAGCGGCCACGGCAGCAGCGGCAGCGCCGGACGGAGGATGTCCTCCCGCGCGGGCGTCTCCGCGACCGGCGGGGCCGCCTCCAGGACGACGTGGGCGTTGGTGCCGCTCACCCCGAACGCGGACACCGCCGCCCGCCGGGGACGGTCCGTCTCCGGCCAGGGGCGGGCCTCGGTCAGCAGCGACACCGCGCCGTCGGACCAGTCGACGTGCGGGGTGGGCTCGTCCACGTGCAGGGTGGGCGGCAACACGCCGTGCTGCAACGCCAGCACCATCTTGATCACGCCGGAGACGCCGGCGGCGGCCTGGGTGTGGCCGATGTTGGACTTGACCGAGCCGAGCAGCAGCGGCCGGTCGGCGGGCCGGTCCTGGCCGTACGTGGCCAGCAGCGCCTGCGCCTCGATCGGGTCGCCGAGGCGGGTGCCGGTGCCGTGCCCGTCGACCGCGTCCACGTCGGCCGGGGTGAGCCCGGCGTTGGCCAGCGCCTGCCGGATGACCCGCTGCTGGGCGGGCCCGTTCGGGGCGGTGAGGCCGTTCGAGGCGCCGTCGGAGTTGGTCGCCGAGCCGCGTACCACGGCCAGCACCCGCCGGCCGTCGCGGCGGGCGTCGGAGAGCCGTTGCAGCAGCACCAGGCCGGCGCCCTCGCCCCAGCCGGTGCCGTCGGCGGCCCCGGCGAAGGACTTGCACCGGCCGTCGGCGGCGAGGCCGCGCTGCCGGGCGAACTCCAGGAACGGCCCCGGCGTGGCCATCACGGTCACGCCGCCGGCCACCGCGAGGTCGCACTCGCCGGCACGCAGCGACTGCACCGCGAGGTGCAGCGCGACGAGCGACGACGAGCAGGCGGTGTCCACGGTGACCGAGGGGCCCTGCAACCCGAACGTGTAGGAGAGCCGGCCGGAGACCACGGCCGCCGCGTTGCCGGTGGCCTGGTAGCCCTCCGTCTCGGCCCGGGCGGCCATCAGCAGCGTGGCGTAGTCCTGCCCGTTGGTGCCGACGAACACGCCGGTGCCGCTGTCCCGCAGCCCGGCCGGCGGCAGGCCGGCCCGCTCGAACAACTCCCACCCGGTCTCCAGCAGCAGGCGCTGCTGCGGGTCCATCACCAGCGCCTCGCGGGGCGAGATGCCGAACAGGCCGGCGTCGAAACCGCCGACGTCGGTGACGAAGCCGCCCTCCCGGGCGTACGAGGTGCCGGGGGCGTCCGGGTCGGGATCGTAGATGGCGTCGAGGTCCCAGCCCCGGTCGGCGGGGAACGGGCCGATCGCGTCGCGGCCCTCGACGACGAGCCGCCACAGCTCCTCCGGGCTGTCGACCCCACCCGGGTAGCGGCAGCTCATGGCCACCACGGCGATCGGTTCGTCGAGCGCGGCGACGGCCCGGGTGGGCGCGTCGGCGGCCTCGGTGACGCCGAGGATGCGGTCGGCCAGCCAGCCGGCGAGCAGGTCCGGGGTGGGCCGGTCGAAGACCAGCGTGGCGGGCAGCCGCAGCCCGACCGCCTCGGCGATCCGGTTGCGCATCTCCACCGCGCTGAGCGAGTCGAAGCCGATGTCGCGGAACGGCCGGTCCGCGCCGACCGCCTCGGCGGAGGCGTGGCCGAGCACGGCGGCGGCGTGCATCCGGACCAGTTCCAGCAGCGCCCGGTGACGGTCCGGCGCGGCCAGGCCGGCGAGCCGGCCGCGCAGCGGGGACGCCTCGGCCGGCTCGTCGTCGGTGCGGGTGGCGGCGAGGAGACGGGCGACCTCGGGCAGCTCCTCGATCAGCGGGCGGGGGCGGGCCAGCGCGTACGTCTGGTGGAACCGGTCCCAGGCGATGTCGGCCACGGTGAGCGCGACCTCGTCCTGGGCCAGTGCCCGGGCCAGCACGGCGACCGCCAGCTCGGGGCGCATCGGCCGGACGCCGGAGCGGAACATCTGGTCGGCCGCACCCTCGGTGTCCATCATGCCGCCGCCGTCCCAGGCGCCCCACGCCACGGCCGTGGCGGGCCGGCCGCGTCGGCGCCGGTCCTCGGCGAGCGCGTCGAGGAACGCGTTGCCGGCGGCGTACCCGCCCTGCAGGCCTCCGCCCCAGACGCCGGCGCCGGAGGAGAAGAGCACGAACGCGGCCACGTCGTCGCCGAGGGTCCGGTCGAGGTTGACCGCGCCGGCCACCTTGGCGCGCAGGCCGTCGGCGAGCTCGGCCGCACCCGTGGTGTCGAGCGGTCCGGCGTGCGCGACGCCGGCGGCGTGAAAGACCGCGTCGATCCGGACGTCGAGCCCGTCGACCAGGTCGCGCAGGGAGTCGGGGTCGGCGACGTCGCAGGCCGCCACCGTCACGGTCGCGCCGAGCGCGGTCAGTTCCGCCTCCAGCTCGGCCGCGCCGGGCGCGGCCGGGCCCTGCCGCCCGGTGAGCACGAGGTGCTCGGCGCCGTCGCGGGCCAGCCAGCG
>NZ_CADEAU010000660.1 GCF_902825405.1 Micromonospora maritima
CCGGCGCCGGCGCCGGGGCACCGGCCAGCAGGATCGCGTCGAACTCGACGGAGCGGGCGGTGGCGAACGTGCGCTGCACCGGCAGCCCGCCGACCGTGCCGCCGTGCGCGGCGATCAGCAACGGCACCATGCCGGCGGCGAACACCGCCCGCTGGACCTCCCCGACGTCGTCCAGGTCGCCGTCGGCGTCGACCACGATGCCGACCATCCGGCCGTCGGCCGGCCACTCGCGACCGACCTGGGACAGCGCCGGGCTGGGCTGCACCTCGGCCAGCGGCACCGTGGGCTGCGGCGCGGGCAGGCCCAGACCGGTGGCGACCTGCTCGCACAGCACCGGGTCGACGTTGGCCAGGCACTGGAGCTGCCGTTCCTTGATCGCCTGGTGATAGCACTTGCCCAGCTCGAACGTGTACGCCCGGACGATGTGCTCCTTCTCCACCGGCGACATGCTCGCCCAGAAGAGCCGGACCTGGCTGTAGTGGTCGTCGAAGCTGGCCGGCGCGGCCCGCACCTTCGGCGCCTCGGCCACCGTCACCGGCACGTCGACGAACGCGTGCTCCCGGTCGCCGGCCGGGAACGGGTTGCCGCCGTCGAGCGAGTTCGGCCGGTACGGCGCCACTCCGGCGTGCACCGCCTGCTGGTGGAAGCCGTCGCGGAGCATGTCGTTGACGTCGGCGTGCGGCCGGTTGATCGGGATCTGGGGGAAGTTCGGCCCGCCCAGCCGGGTCAGCTGCGTGTCCAGGTAGGAGAAGAGCCGGCCCTGCAGCAGCGGGTCGTTGGTGACGTCGATGCCGGGTGGCAGGTGCCCGAGGTGGAACGCCACCTGCTCGGTCTCGGCGAAGAAGTTGCGCGGCGTCCGGTTGAGCGTGAGCGTGCCGATCGGCTGCACCGGCGCCAGCTCCTCCGGCACGATCTTCGTCGGGTCGAGCAGGTCGATCCCGGCGAACGTCTCCTCCGGCGTGTCCGGGAAGACCTGGATGCCCAGCTCCCACTCCGGGTACGCGCCGGCCTCGATGGCGTCGTAGAGGTCGCGGCGGTGGAAGTCCGGGTCGATCCCGTTGATCAGCTGCGCCTCCTCCCACTCCAGCGAGTGCACCCCGAGCTTCGGCTTCCAGTGGAACTTGACGAGCACCGTCGCGCCGGCGTCGTCGACCAGGCGGAAGGTGTGCACGCCGAAGCCCTCCATGGTCCGGTAGGACCGCGGGATGCCCCGGTCGGACATGTTCCAGATGGTGTGGTGCTGCGCCTCGGTGTGCAGCGAGACGAAGTCCCAGAACGTGTCGTGCGCGCTCTGCGCCTGCGGGATCTCCCGGTCCGGGTGCGGCTTGCCGGCGTGGATGATGTCCGGAAACTTGATCGCGTCCTGGATGAAGAAGACGGGCATGTTGTTGCCGACCAGGTCGAACGTGCCCTCGTCGGTGTAGAACTTGGTGGCGAAGCCCCGGGTGTCACGGACCGTGTCGGCCGATCCGCGCGAGCCCAGCACGGTGGAGAAGCGGACGAAGACCGGCGTCTCGCGGCCCTTCTTCAGGAACCCGGCCCGGGTGACCTTCTCGGCGGCGCCGTTCGCGACGAAGACGCCGTGCGCGCCGGCGCCGCGGGCGTGCACCACCCGCTCCGGGATCCGCTCGTGGTCGAAGTGCATGATCTTCTCGCGCAGGTGGTGGTCCTGCAGCAGCACCGGGCCGCGTGGCCCGGCCTTCAGCGAGTGGTCGGTGTCGCGCAGTCGCGCGCCGTTGGCGGTGGTGAGGTAGGCCCCCTGCTGTCCCTTGGCGATCTTCGGGACGCCGGTCTCGGCGCCGGTCGGGGTGCGTGTGTCCGGTGCGCCCTGCTCGTCCTTGGGCGGCAGCGGGCCGTGCGGCGCGGTGGGCTCGTCGAGCGACGGCGGCGCGCTGCCCGGCGCGCCCGGCACGTCCGGGGTCAGCACGTCGCCGACCTTCTCGACGGCGGCTTCGACGACACCCTTGACGACCTGGGCGGGCTTGCTGGAATCCATCGGGACCTGTCCTCCCTGCGGCGAAATGACCAGGTCCTCAGGCCCCTACCCTGGGTCGGGCCGGGCAAACAAGGACGAACCGGCGGGTACCGCGACGGCGGTCACCACCAACCCGCGCGCGACCAGCCAGCGTCCGTCGAGCGCGCGCAGGGGCGGGCCGCCGTCGGTGCGGGCCCCGTCGATCCGGATCCGCGCGGTGAAGCGCCCGCCCGGATCGATGGTCAGCGCCGCGTCCTCGAACCCCAGCCAGCGCCCGGTCAGCGGGTACCACGCCTTGTAGACCGACTCCTTCGCGCTGAACAGCAGCCGGTCCCAGTGCACCGTCGGGTGGGCGACCCGCAGTCCGCCGAGGTGCTCCGGCTCGCCGGCGGAGGTGACCGCGTCGGCCACCCCGTCGGGCAGCGGCTCGTGCGGTTCGGCGTCGATGCCCAGCCCGGCCAGCGCGACACCCGGGGCCACGGCCGCGGCCCGGTAGCCGGCGCAGTGGGTGATGCTGCCC
>NZ_CADEAU010000661.1 GCF_902825405.1 Micromonospora maritima
CGCCGGCCGTCGGGGCCTGGCCGGGAGGCTGGTGCAGCCGGCGCAGGGCCGGGCCGAGCGCCGGCGTGGCCGGCAGCGCCTCGCGGACCACGAGGAAGAGGCCGAGCCCGACCGCGCACCCGCCGAGCACCGCGAACGCCATCTGCCAGTTGAGCGCGTTCATGCGATCGCCTCCTCCGGGTCGGGCGCCGGCAGGAAGCGCGCCGGCCGGGGTGGCTGGCTCATCGAGCGCACCCAGACCAGCAGCCCGATGAAGGCCGCACCGAGCACGGCCATCACGAGCTGCCCGGTGACGGTCCCGTACGGACGGATGTAGTCGGTGTTCACCAGCCCGTACGCGAGCGTCGCCAGGGTCATGCCGGTGAGGAAGCGGACCGCGAACCGGGGCTGGGTCCGCTTCGCCTCGACCTCGCGCCGGGTGGCCACCTCGGCGGAGGCCGCGCCGGCGATCGACCCGAGCACGTCGCCGAGGCGCTCGCCCCGGTCGGTGAGGTGCAGGATGAGCGCGGCGACCACCTGGTCGCCGACCGGGTCGGCGATCTCGTCGGCGAAGGCGAGCAGTGCGGAGCGCGCCAGCCAGCCGGCCTGGAGGCGGGCGGCGAGCGTGCGTACCTCCTCCTGGATCTCCTCCGGCGCGGTCGCGATGGTGCCGATGATCGCCTGCTGGAGTCCCTGCCCGGTGGCGGAGATGTCCTTGAGCCGCCGGGTCCACTCGCCGACCGCCTCGACCCGGGCGATGGCCCGCTGCTCGGCCCGACCGACCGCGAACAGCCACGGCACCCCGGGGATCGCGAGCGCCACCAGCAGACCGACCACGGGCAGCCCGGTGAGCAGGAACGCCAGCGCGCCGGCCACCACGGCGGCGCCGAGCAGGAACCGGTGCCGCTGCCGGTCGGCGCGGCTCGCGCCGGAGCCGTTCCAGAGCCGGCTCAGGCCCGGCCCGGCGTCGCCCGGTGTCGATCCCGGCGGCCGGCGGGTGCCGACCAGCGCGACCACGGTCAGCACCAGCCCGGCCACACAGGCCGCACCGGAGACCATTGCGATCAGCTCGATCCGGGTCACGCCGGGCCCCCGTTCGGTCGCCGCCCGAGGCGGGTGTGCCGGGGACGTCGCCAGGCGCCCATGCCGGCCTCGACGAACCGGGTGAGCAGCCGGGCGTCGTAGCCGACCCGCAGCAGCTGGTCGCGGATGCGTTCGGGCAGGTGGCGGGGGACCGCCCGGCCGTCCGGACCCGGGCCGAAGACGGTGGTGGTGGTGATCCGGTTGCCCTCGCCGACGCCGATGACCTCCTCGACGTGCGAGACGAAGCGGTGCTTGCGGCCACCGATCGCGGTCTCGTCCTCGACCGTGACGTAGACGATCAGGTCGAGCGCGTTGCCGGCCATCCGGCGGGCCTGGTCGACGGTCATCTCCCGGCCGTGGGAGAGCGCCAGCTCGATGATCCGTTCGCTCACCCCCGCCGGGGTACGCGCGTGGATGGTGCACATCGACCCACGGCTGGTCGTCATCGCCTGGAGCATCGGCACGATCTCCCGGGACCGCACCTCGCCGACGATGATCCGCAGCACGCCCATCCGCAGCGACACCGGGATCAGGTCGGCGATGCTCACCTCGCCGGCGGGTCGCCCGTCGGCGCCGCGCTCGCCGTGCCCCTCCCGGGACTCGAAGCTCATCACCGCCCGGTGCTTGTGCCCGCGCCGGGCCGGCAGCAGCTCCCGGCTCTCCTCCAGCAGCACGTACGGCTCGTCGGCCGGGATCTCGTCCATCAGCGCGCGGATGACGGTGGTCTTCCCGGCCCCGGCCAGGCCGGCGACCATGATGTTCAGCCCGGCCCGCATGGACGCGCGGAGGAAGTCGCGCAGCAGCGGGTCGATCATCTCGTCCAGGTCGGGTCGGCCGCCGGCGATGTCCTCCAGGCTCACTTCGAGCGTGTTGTGCTTGCGGATCACCGCGTAGGGGCGGTGGCTGACCAGGAACACCGCGGCCAGCCGGCTGCCGTCGGGCAGTTGCAGGTCGAGCGTGGGCTTGGAGGTGGAGAGCGACCGTTCGGTCGCCCCGGCCCGGCGGGCCGCCGCCTGGAGGATCTCCACCAGCTCGTCGTCGGTCTCGGCGATCGGGTCGACCCAGTCGACGCCGCCGCCGTGCCGGGTGATGCGCACCTGGTCGCAGCCCAGGATGTGCACCTCCTCGATGCTGTCGTCGACCAGCAACGTCTGGAGCCGGCCGAGGCCGACCAGTTCGGCGGTCACCTGGTCGAGCAGGAGCCGTTCCTCGTCGGCGGGCATCGGCGTGCCGCCCCGGCGGACCGAGTCCGCGTACGCGGAGACCACCGCGACGGCCAGCCGGGCCCGCTCGACCTCCTCGGCGTCGGCGTCGAACTCGCGCCCGCGCTGCCAGTGGGTGAGCCGCTCGCTCAGCTCCCGACGCAGTTCGCGGACCACCGCGAAGTCGACCCGGGGCCGGGGCGGCGGCGCGGGCGGCGCGATCGGGGCCGG
>NZ_CADEAU010000662.1 GCF_902825405.1 Micromonospora maritima
CCGCTCGCGGTGGTGTCGCGGCGCGGACCGCCGTCGCCCGAGGCGGTGTCGCGGTGCGGGCTGCCCTCCCCGGAGGCGGGGAAGCGGTGCACGCCGGCCTCGCCCGAGGCGTTGCGGAGCGTGCCGGAGGTGGACCAGCGGGGCCAGCCGGGAGCGTGGTCGGGGGCGCGCCCGGCGGGACGCCCGGGATCGCGGGAGCGTCGGTCGATCAGGTCGAGGGCGAGCTGACCGCTGTGGCCCCAGGCCGGATCCTCGTCGGTGCAGGGCGGGTCGAGTGGCGGGGCGGGCCGGAGACGGACCGGTGGACGCGGTGCCGGCGGACGGCGGGTGTCGACCATGTCAGCCCTCGAATCCTTGCGTTTGCCTCTGTTTGCCTGTGACTGATCCTCATCTTCGGGCACGGGAGTGGGCTGCGTCAATGGCCGACGGTCAGTGGGGGATCACTCCGCGTCGCGCTCGCCCAGCGGGTTGCCGCGCACCCACTCGGCGGTCTCGGCATACTTGCGCTCGATGTATTCCTCCAGCCGGGCCCGCTCGACCCGCCACTGACCCCGGCCGCCGATCTTGATGGCGGGCAGCTCGCCGCTGCGGACCATGTGGTAGACCTGCGAGTCCGACACGTTCAGCTCGGCGGCGACGTCGGACAGCAGCAGGAACCTCGACTCCACGGTGACTCCCGGGGTTGTTTTCGTTTGCCTCAGTTTGCCATCCCCGCCGGACGTTGCCGGAACCCACTTCGACGGACACACCGGCGGAAGACTTCTCCCGGGCGGGTGCCGGGTGTATGACGGTCACGGCGTACGGCATGATCGGCGCCCGGAGCCGGCGTGTGCCGGCCCGCGGCCTGAGTGCGGGGAGAGACCGGTGACCGACGAGCTTGTCCGGGTGTACCTGCCGGCGACCGTGCCGATGCTCGGCCGACTGCGGGACGAGGGCCTGTCCGCCGAGGCGGCGCACGCGGTCACCCCGGAGTTGCGCGAGTGGTACGCCGAGGGCGACGAGGAGGAGTTGGAGTACGTCGCCTTCACCCGGGCCGCCCAGGACGCGCTGCTCCTGCTGCGCGCCGATCCCGGCGCCCCCCGGCGGCGGGTCGTGGTCTCGGTGGACCTGCCCGCCCGGGCGGTCGGCCGGGCCGGCGGCGAGCTGGGCTCCAGCGTGGTGGGGCTGGCCGGCCCGGTGCCGGTGAAGTCGGTCGCCGCGATCCACGTGGACGGCGCGGAGGCGGTCGAGGACGTGACCGCGGCCGTGGCGGTGGTGGCCGAGGCGCAGGCCGGCGACCCCGACGCCCAGTTCACCGTCGACGGCGCCGAGGACCACGAGCTGGAGTGGTACGACGCGACCGAGCTGGACCTGCTGCTGCGCGAGGTCGGCTGAGGCGGGCCGGCTCAGGAGGCCGGCTCGTCCTCCTCCACGGGCCGCGGGCCCAGGGTGCGTCCGAAGGCGATGAGGGTGGTCAGCGCGCCCACGAAGAGCAGCCAGATGGCGTTGTCGACCCGCGAGGTGCCGAGCGCGGTCTGCGCCACCTGGTCGGCCTCGCTGAGCGCTGCGGCGAGGTCGAGCAGGCCGCGTCCGCCGACCCGGATGATCACTTCGGTGAGCAGCAGGAGCAGCCCGGCTCCGGCGCCGGCCACCAGGTAGGCCGGCCAGCGCAGCGGCCCGGCCGCACCGTGCCGGCGCTCCGCGCGGCGGCGGGACCAGGCCAGGTAGAGGTAGGCGACCAGTCCGGCGATCAGCCCGGCGAGCAGCGACTCGGTCCGTGACACCCACTTCGCGGCGTCGAGCACCGACTGCTGGGTCTCGCCGGCGCCGAACAGGTCGGAGAGCGGATCCCGGGCCCGGCTGAACAGCACCACGAAGACCTGCGCGGCGAGCGTGGCGGCGGCGATCGCGGCCACCACCCGGGCCTGCCGCGCTCCGGCCGCCGCGCCGCCGATGACCGCGGCCGCTGCCGTGGTGCCGGCGATCGTGTTGGTGGTGGCGTTGTCCGCGTACGTGAGGTTGATCGCGACCGCGGCGACGAGCCCGACCAGCAGGCCGGTGCCGACGGTGGCCAGGAAGCGCAGGGTGACGCGGCCCAGCCGGTTGGTGGCGGCCAGTGCGACAGTGGCGCCGGTGACAAGCGCCGCGGTGATCACACCGGGGAGCGCGTACGCGGAGAGGCTGATCGCGGTGACCCCGGCCGCGGTCGACGTGATCGCCTCCCGGGTGGACCAGAGCATGGCCGCCAGCCAGGCGATCGAGAGCAGGGCCAGCGGCAGCGCGCCCGGCGCGTACTCGGGTCGCCCGACCGCGGGGGTCGCGTCGACGACCTCGGGCTGGTCCGGCTCCGCGGCCGTGGAGCTGCCGGGCTGGTTGCTCATCGTCTCCCCTTCGACGGACGCCGGATCGGCCGGGTCGGGCCGATGCACCACCGCGTTGCCGGCCATCAGTGCCGGCAGCACCTCCGCCGCGGCCAACGACAGCGGGTAGTTCCACGGCGAGACGAT
>NZ_CADEAU010000663.1 GCF_902825405.1 Micromonospora maritima
CCGGGCGGCCTGCCGGGCCAGCCCGCCGTCGCCGCGCGCCGAGAGCAGCACCGGCACCAGCGGCGGCGTGGGCCGGTCGACCGGCTCGTCGGCGACCGCCGGCGGCTGCTCCACGATGACGTGGGCGTTGGTGCCGCTGACCCCGAAGGACGAGACGGCGGCCCGGCGCGGTCGGCCGGTCTCCGGCCACGGCCGGGCCTCGGTCAGCAGCTCGACCGCGCCGGCCGACCAGTCGACGTGCGGGGTGGGCTCGTCGACGTGCAGGGTGCGGGGCAGGACGCCGTGCCGCAGCGCCTGCACCATCTTGATCACGCCGGCGACACCGGCGGCGGCCTGGCTGTGCCCGATGTTGGACTTGATCGAGCCCAGCCACAGCGGCTCACCGGCCCGGTCCTGCCCGTACGTCGCCAGCAGCGCCTGCGCCTCGATCGGGTCGCCGAGCGTGGTCGCGGTGCCGTGCGCCTCGACCGCGTCCACGTCGGCGGCACCCAGTCCGGCGGCGGTGAGCGCGGCCCGGATGACCCGCTGCTGGGAGGGCCCGTTGGGGGCGGTCAGGCCGTTGGACGCGCCGTCCTGGTTCACCGCCGAGCCGCGGACGACGGCGAGCACGCGGTGGCCGTTGCGGCGGGCGTCGCTGAGCCGCTCCACGACCAGCACGCCGACGCCCTCGGACCAGCCGGTGCCGTCGGCGGAGGCGGCGAAGGAGCGGCAGCGGCCGTCGGCGGCCAGCCCGCCCTGCCTGGTGAACTCGACGAACGCGCCCGGGGTGACAAGCACGTTCACGCCGGCGGCGACGGCCAGGTCGCACTCGCCCTGGCGCAGCGACTGCACGGCCAGGTGCAGCGCGACCAGCGACGACGAGCAGGCGGTGTCGACGGTGACCGCCGGGCCCTCCAGGCCGAAGGTGTAGGCGACCCGGCCGGAGATGACGCTGTGCGCGCCGCCGGTGAGCCGGTAGCCGTCCAGGTCGCGGGTCTCGTCGCCGGCGCCGTAGCCGGACGGGGACGCGCCGACGAACACGCCCGTCGAGGTGCCGTGCAGCGTGTCCGGGGCGACGGCGGCCTGCTCGAACGCCGCCCAGGTGGCCTCCAGCAGCAGCCGCTGCTGCGGGTCCATCGCGAGCGCCTCGCGCGGCGAGATGCCGAAGAACTCGGGATCGAACTCGGTGGCCCGGTCGATGAACCCGCCGTGGCGGGTGAACGAACGGCCCGGCGCGTCCGGGTCGGTGGCGTAGAGCCGGTCCAGGTCCCAGTCCCGGTCGGTGCGGAACTCGGTGATGCCGTCGCGGCCCTCGGCGACCAGCTCCCACAGCCCGTCCGGGTCGCTGACGCCACCCGGGTACCGGCAGCTCATCCCGACGATGGCGATCGGCTCGTCGACGGTCGGCGCGCCGGCCGGGGTGCCGGCGGCCACGCCGTCGCCGTCGGGCAGCCGCAGCAGCGTGGCCAGGTGACCGGCCAGCACGGCCGGGCTCGGGTAGTCGAAGATGACGGTGGTGGGCAGCGCCAGCCCGGTCGCGGCGGTGAGCTGGTTGCGCAGCTCGACGGCGGTCAGCGAGTCGAAGCCGAGGTCGCGGAACGCGCGCCGGGGGCGTACCGCGTCGATGCCGGTGTGGCCGAGCACAGCGGCGGCGTGGTCACGGACCAGGTCGGTGAGGCGGCGTTCCCGGTCGGCGGGGGCGAGGTCGAGCAGGTGCCGGCGCAGCGCGGCGGCCCGGTCGTCGACGTCGTCGGCGGGGCTTTCGGCGAGCGCCGCCCGGGCCTCCGGGATGTCGGCGAGCAGCGGCCGGGGCCGGGCCGAGGCGTACGCGGGGGCGAACTGCGCCCAGTCGACGTCGGCGACGACGAGTGTGGTCTCGCCGTGCTCGACCGCCCGGCGCAGGGCGAGCAGCGCGGCGGCGGGTTGCATCGGGTTCAGGCCGCGCCGGCTGAGCAGCCGCTGCGCCTCCTCGGTGGTGGCCATGCCGCCCTCGGCCCAGGCGCCCCAGGAGATCGAGGTGGCGGTACGGCCGCGGGCGCGGCGCCGCTCGGCGAGCGCGTCCAGGAAGGCGTTCGCGGCCGCGTACGCGCCCTGGCCGCCGCTGCCCCACACGCCGGAGATGGAGGCGAACAGCACGAACGCGTCGAGGTCCCGGTCGCCGAGCAGCTCGTCGAGGTGGGCGGCGCCGGCGACCTTGCCGGCCATCACGTGGTCGAACACGTCCAGGTCGGTGTCGACCAGGGCGGTGAGCCGGGTGATCCCGGCGGCGTGCAGCACGGCGGTCAGCGGCGCGACGTCGTCCAGCCCGGCGACGAGCGCGGCGACCTGGTCCCGGTCGGCGAGGTCGCAGGCGACCAGGCTGACCCGTACCCCGTCGGTGGTCAGCTCGTCGACCAGCTCGCGGGCGCCGGCGGCGTCGGGGCCGCGGCGGCTGGTGAGCACCAGGTGCTCGGCGCCGTTGGCGGCGAGCCAGCGGGCGGCCTGCGCGCCGATCGCG
>NZ_CADEAU010000664.1 GCF_902825405.1 Micromonospora maritima
GCCCCGACGAGCCGGCGCGCGTGCCGGACGACCGACTCGTGCGGCCCGCCGCCGGGGCCGGCCGATCCGCCCGGGTGGACTCCGCGCCGATACCCGGAGTCGGGTCCGGGTCGGCACCGGGGCCCGGGCCCGTTCCCCCAGTCGGCTCGTCGAGGCGACCGGCCGCCTTGTCCGGAGTGGTGGATGCCGGCTCACTCGTCCGTACCGGCGCGGCTGCTGGGTCGGCGTCCGGCGTGGCCCGGCCCGCCCGGCGACCGAAGAACCTCCGTGCCGGCTTGTCCTCCGTGCCCGGTGCCTGGTCAGCGCCGACGACGTCGGCCCCGGTGGTCGACCCGGCATCGCCACCGGACGACGTGGCCTCCGGCCCGGTGACGTCGGTCCGCCCCGCCTGCGGGGTCGACGTCGGATCCGGCTCCCCGGCGCGCTGGCGGGGCACGGACACGGGCGTGCGGTCCGCCGCCCGGTGGTCGGCCCGCTGGGCGAGCGCGGCCACCAGGACCGAGCCGGCGAGGCCGGCGATCACCGCGTACGGGGCGATCAGGTGGGCCGACAGCTGCTCGGCGGCGATCCCGGCGAGTCGCGGCACGGCCAGCAGGTACGCCAGCGCGACCAGCAGCGGACCGGCCGCACCGGAGGCGGCCGCGCCGACCCGCACCTCCGCCGGACGAACCGCGCGTCGGGCCGCCAGCACGCCGATCACCAGCGCCGAGCCCAGGGAGAGCAGCACCCCCGGCCAGTAGAAGTAGTCGCGGACCCAGAACGCGGCCCGGTCCGCGCTGATCTGCCAGATGCCGAGCTGGGCGGTGGTCAGGCCGCGGCCGGAGAGCACGCCGTCGATCACCGACACCACGGCGAGGAGCCAGAGCCAACCGGTGGTGGCGATCAGGTTGGTGGCGGCGGCCCGGGTGTGCAGCGCCCAGGTCGCCAGCAGCACCCCGAGCACGAGACCAATGGCCGCGTACGTCGCCGCGACGGTCTGCGGCGAGGACGTGTCCGGCACCCGGGCCGCCCGGGCCGGCACCGCCACCAGCAGCACGGTGACCAGCGCGCCGGCACCGGCGGCGAGCGCGAGACCGAGCCGGGGCAGCGTGCCCACCGGTTCGTCGTCGGCGGTGCCCCGCAGGCGTTGGGCGCACACCGCGCCGGCGATGACCGAGGTCGCCGCGATCCAGGTGGCCCAGGCGAGACTCGCCACCCAGGCCGCCTCGACGCGTACCGAGCCGGTCGGCGCCCAGTTGATGATGCCCAGCCCGTAGCCGAAACCGAGCTGCGCGGCGCCCGCACCGGCGGCGACGCCCAGTGCGGCGGCGGTCGATCCTCCCCAGCCCCGTCTGGCCATGCGGGGGAGCGTAGCGTCCCGAGGTCGGCCCGGCGAGTCGTGGGACCGGACGACCGGTCGCGGACGGCTTGGCGACACCGGCTACGGTCGCCGATGAACGAGGCGGGGGACGCGATGACGGACGATCGGCAGCCGGTACGCGACGACGGGACCGGTCCGGGGCGTACCCGGCTCCTGCTCGGCGGCGCTCTGGCGGTGGTCCTGCTGGCCGTGATCGGGGCCAGCGGTGGCTGGGTGCTCGCCGGTGAGCCGGACCGGCCCGACGTCTCGTCCGGTTCCGCGCCGACCGGTGCCGTGCCGACGTCCGCTCCGCCGGCCGCGTCGGCCGCGCCGTCCACCCGACCCGCCGAGGACCGTCCCAGCGGTCCGCGGTCGCGTACCCCCGCCGGCCTCACCGTGCCGGAGGTGGTCGGCGCCGACTTCGAGCGGGCTCGGCAGGAGTTGCGCGACCGCCGGCTCGGCTGGCGGCTGGTGTTCGGCACCGGCTCCGGTCGTACCGTCGAGCGGACCTCGCCGGGCCCCGGCGAACCGGTCAAGCGCGGCGTCACGGTCACCGTCTGGGTCGCCGGGCCGGCCCCGGCCGTCACCGTGCCGGACGTCGGTGCCCTGTCCTGCTCCGACGCGGCGGACGACCTGGTGGAGGCGGGGCTCTACCCGCGTTACCGGAGCGGCCGGCAGGGGCCGGTCGCCGGGCAGGAACCCGCCGCCGGCAGCACTGCCCGGTGGAACGACCAGATCGCGCTCACCTGCGGGGACGTGCCGACGACGAGTCCATCGCCCACTCCCTGACGGCGGGCCGGGCAGGACGGCGCGCTGATGCGGGCCGGCGTGGCCGGGGACCGCTACCGTGGACGATCGAGGGCCGTGTGCCCCGTCCCGGTGGGGAAAGGACGTGTGCCATGAGCGACGACCGTCAGGATCCACCCGCCGGTGACGCGGACGCCACCCGGGCGCTCCCCTCGCACGGCGAGGACGCCGACGCCACCCGCGCGATGCCGCGGGGAGCGGGCGACGAGGATGTCGACGCCACCCGCGCGATGCCGCGAGGGGCGGGCGGTGGGGACGCCGACGCCACCCGCGCGATGCCGCGGGGAGCGGGCGACGACCCCGACGCGACGCGGGCGGTGCCCG
>NZ_CADEAU010000665.1 GCF_902825405.1 Micromonospora maritima
AGACGGCCCGGACCGCCCCGGCCGCCCGGCTGGCGGCCGTGCCGGACGCCCCGGACGCGCACGTCGGGCTCGCCCCCGCCGGCGACGGCGACGTGGTCGTCCCGCTGACCGGCATCCGCAAGGTGATCGCCGACAAGCTCTCCCGCAGCCGGCGGGAGATCCCCGAGGTGACCATCTGGGTCGATGTGGACGCCACCGGGCTGCTGGAGACCCGGGCCGCGATCAACGCCGCCTCCCCGGACGCGCCGGTGAGCATCCTGGCCCTGCTGGCCCGGATCTGCCTCAGCGGGCTGCGGCGGTATCCGCAGCTCAACGCGCGGGTCGACACCGAGGGACAGCGGATCGTCCAGTCCGCCGGCGTGCACCTGGGCATCGCGGCGCAGACCGACCGTGGGCTGGTGGTGCCGGTGCTGCGCGACGCCCAGCGGCTGACCACCCGGGAGCTGGCCGCCGCGCTCGCGGAGACCACCGCGTCGGCCCGGGCCGGCACGCTGCCGCCGGCCCGGCTGAGCGGCGGGACGTTCACCCTCAACAACTACGGCGTCTTCGGGGTGGACGGCTCCACGCCGATCATCAACCACCCGGAGGCGGCGCTGCTCGGCGTCGGCCGGATCGTGGACAAGCCCTGGGTGGTGCAGGGTCAGCTCGCCGTCCGCAAGGTGACCCAGCTCAGCCTCACCTTCGACCACCGGGTCTGCGACGGCGGGGTGGCCGGCGGCTTCCTGCGCCACGTGGCCGACTGCGTCGAGCAGCCCGCCCTGCTGGTGGCGAACGTCTGACCGGGAGGCCCCTGCGTCCCTCCGGCCGATCCACCGACCCCACGGCCCCGACCCGCACCCGCGGGCCGGGGCCACGGTCTTTCAGCCCTCCTGGGGGTTGATCAAGGAGTGTGCGTCGCGAGAGGGCCCCACGCTGACGGGAACGCCTTGATCGACGCCTCCGGCCGCCGGGCGGAGGAGGGGCATTGCTGGGCGAAGGGGTAGGAGGGGGCGGGCCGTCCGGTACGGGACGAGCGGAGCGGGCATTCACTGTCCGGTAGCCGTCGGCGCATTTCGCCGCAGCCGTTTCCGAGCAATTCCGCCGAAGGTGCCACAGCGTGACGCCGGGCCTACAGAATGTGGGCGAGGGGGTGCGGAAATGGGGGGCGAAATATGTTTGTGAGGCGACGACTGACGCTTTTCGCGATGACCGTCGCAGTCGCGCCGCTGGCGGTCGGCGCGTGCACCGCCGGCCCGAAGTCGGTGGCGCGCAAGGCCGAGGCGGCCCCGCCGTCGGTCACCGTGACACCCGTCGACCGGGCCCGCGACGTGCCGATCAGCGCGGAGGTGGGCACGAAGGTCAGCAACGGCAAGGTGACCTCGGTGAAGCTCACCGACGACAAGGGCCGCCCGGTGCCGGCGCAGCCGCGCGAGGACGGCTCCGGCTGGGTGCCGGACCGCCCGCTGGCGAATTCCCGGGCGTACACGGCCGAGGTGACCGTGAGCGGCGATTCCGGAAAGACCACCACGCGCAAGACGACGTTCACGACGATGGCCAAATCCACCAAACCGGCCGTCACCAGCGAATTGTATTTCCGGGACAACCAGACGTACGGGACGGCGATGCCGGTGGTGCTCGGATTCGACCCGCCGATTCCGGAGCAGGCGCGGGCGGACGTGCAGCGCCGGCTGTTCGTCAGGACCGATCCGCCGCAGCCGGGCACGTGGTCGTGGGTGGCCGACGGCAAGCAGGCCGAGTACCGGGCGCCGGACCGCTGGAAGCCGGGTACGAAGATCAGCGTGCGCAGCGCACTGGAGGGGTTGCCCATCGGCAAGGAGGCGGTGGGTGACGCGGACCGGGTGGCGTCGGCCAAGGTGGGACGGCAGGTGTCGCTCGACATCGACAACACCACCAAGCAGATGGCCGTCTACCAGGACGGCAAGCTGCTCAAGAAGATCCCGGTCAGCCTCGGCAAGCCGAGCACGCCGAGTTCCAGCGGCACCATGGTGATCATGGAGAAGCACGAGCACACCACGTTCGACACCCGGGGCGAGCCGGACGGCGGCTACGTGGTCGACGTGGACGACGCCCAGCGGTTGACCTGGGGCGGGGAGTTCATCCACTCGGCCCCGTGGTCGGAGGGGGAGCAGGGCTACAACAACACCTCGCACGGCTGCACCAACGTCTCCGCCACCGCGGCGGACTGGCTGATGGGCGTCACCCAGGTCGGCGACCTGGTGACCGTCAAGGGCACCGAGGTGCAGCTCCAGCAGGGCAACGGCTTCACCGCCTGGAACGTCGGCTGGGACGAGTTCGCCAAGGGCAGCGCGCTGCCCGTACCGGCGGGGCTGAAGCCCACGCAGAGTCCGACGCCGCACCCGGGCGCGGTGGCCGGCGGGTCGTCACCCGCGCCGGCGCCGAGCCGGAGCAACAGCGGCGGCTGAACCGGGGGAGGAACGGCCACGGGGCCGGCGTCGCGTCCGCGGCGCC
>NZ_CADEAU010000666.1 GCF_902825405.1 Micromonospora maritima
GCCTCGCCGAGCCCGTCGGCGTCGCCGAGCGCCGCCGCCCCGAGCCCGAGCGCCAGCGCCGCCCCGGTGCCGCAGAGCATCGAGCAGCAGCGCAAGGCCGTCGAGCAGAAGGTGGGCGCGGCCGCCTGGGGCGCCGCCACCGGCCTGAAGGCCCCGGCCGACCTCGCCACCGACCCGTCGCTGGCCGACAAGCTCAAGCCGTTCGGCACGCTCTCCCCGCAGGAGATCGCGGTGCTGCCGGTGGACATGCAGTTCAACGTCCCCTCGATCACCTGCGCCCAGCTCGACAAGCGGCCGGCCGCGTCGATCAAGGACGAGAACCAGCAGGCGGTGGCCTGCGAGGCCGGCGCGAAGTACCTGCTCGACAAGGCCAAGGTGCTGGGCACCGACGTCGACGACGCGAACGCGGTGCTCGACCAGACCAGCCAGTGGGTGGTCAGCCTCAACTTCACCGGCAAGGGCCAGGAGAAGTGGACCGCGCTGACCCGCGAGGCGTTCACCAACGAGGGTCAGGCCTGCGACCAGACCGCGCTCGGCCAGGACGGCAAGTGCCGGGTAGCCGTGGTGCTGGACAACGAGATCGTCTCGTCGCCCGAGATCCAGGGCGTGCTCACCGGTGACTCGCAGATCACCGGCAGCTTCGACAACAAGACCGCGAACGCGCTGGCCAGCCAGCTGCGCTACGGCGCGCTGCCGGTGACGTTCGAGCCGCAGGAGCAGCAGAACGTGACCGCGACGCTGGGCGACAGCCACCTGCAGGCCGGTCTGCTGGCGGCCGGCATCGGCATGCTGCTGGTCATCATCTACTCGTTCTTCTACTACCGGCTGCTCGGCTCGGTCATCTTCCTGAGCCTGGTGCTCTCCGCGCTGCTGGTCTTCGGCGCGCTGGTGGTGCTCGGCCGGTCGATCGGCTTCACGCTGACGCTCGCCGGCATCGCCGGCATGATCGTCTCGCTCGGTGTGGCGGCGGACTCGTTCGTCATCTACTTCGAACGACTCAAGGACGAGATCCGCGAGGGACGCAGCCCGCGCAGCGCGGTGCCGCGGGCCTGGATCCGGGCCCGCCGGACGATCATCTCGGCCAACGCCATCACGCTGATGTCGGCCGTGGTGCTCTACATCGTGTCGGTCGGCGCGGTGAAGGGCTTCGCCTTCGCGCTCGGCCTGGCGACCGTGCTGGACCTGGTCGTCGTGTTCCTCTTCCGCCACCCGATCATGACGATGTTCGCCCGTACCCGGGCGTTCCTGTCCCCGCGGGTCAGCGGCCTGGGCCGGGCGCTGCCGGCCCGGTCGGCCGAGCCGGGCACCGCCCGCAACCCGCGCGTCAAGGAGGCCTGAGATGGCTAAGAGTGGTCTGGCCGCCCGGCTCTACCGTGGCGAGGCCGATCTCAACATCGTCGGCCGGCGCAAGCTGTGGTTCGGCGTGGCCGGCGTGCTGGTGCTGATCGCGATCCTGAGCTTCGCGCTCAGCGGCTTCAAGCTCGGCATCGAGTTCGCCGGCGGCAACTCGTTCCAGGTGCCGGCCAGCGTCGGCACGCTGGACGGCGCCGAGAAGACCGTCGACGAGGTGCTGGCCGACGAGGCGCCCGGCGTCGAGGTGGTCAGCGCGCAGAAGGTCGGCGGCACCAGCGGCGAGTACTACGAGATGCGCACCGGGCAGCTCTCCGCGGAGCAGGCCAACGCGGCCAAGACCGCGATGGCCGAGAAGTTCGGCATCCAGGCCGACCAGATCAGCGGCAACCAGGTCTCCGAGGCCTGGGGCAGCCAGGTCACCTCGCGCGCGCTGCTCGGTCTGATCATCTTCATCGCGGTGGTGTCGGTCTACCTGGTGCTGCGCTTCGAGTGGCGGATGGCGGTCGCCGCGATCGTCTCGCTGTTGACCAACCTGGTGCTCACCGCCGGCATCTACTCGCTCGTCGGCTTCGAGGTCACCCCGTCGACGATCATCGGCTTCCTCACCATCCTGGGCTTCGCGCTCTACGACGTGGTGGTGGTCTTCGACAAGGTGCAGGAGAACACGCGGGGCATCACCGCGAACAACAACCTCACCTACGGCGAGGCGTCCAACCTGGCGCTCAACCAGAGCCTCATGCGGTCGCTGAACACCTCGGTCGTCGCGCTGCTGCCGGTCGGCGGCCTGCTCTTCATCGGCGCCGGCCTGCTCGGCGCGGGCACGCTGAAGGACCTGGGCCTGGTCCTCTTCGTCGGTATGGCGGTGGCGTTCCTGACCTCGATCCTGCTGGCCACCCCGCTGCTGGTGCTGCTGAAGAACCAGGACCCGCGGATCAGCGCCCACAACAAGCGGGTGCTGGCCCGTCGGTCGGCCCTCGCCCGGGGCGAGATCACCCCGAAGGGCGCGCCGCGTACCGCGCCGGTCGGCGACGAGCCGATCGACCCGGAGGCCGCCGCCCTGGCCGGCGCGGCGCCGAAGGTGGGTGCCCGCCCGACCGGCAAGCGCCCCAGCGG
>NZ_CADEAU010000667.1 GCF_902825405.1 Micromonospora maritima
CGTCGCGGCCCGCACGGCGGCCGGCGACGCGCGCCGGGTGGCGGCCGAGGCGTTGGCCCGGGCCGAACGGCTCGGGGCGCGCCTGGTCACCCCGGAGGACGACGAATGGCCGGCGCCGGTCGGCGAGCTGCGCCGGCTGGCACTGCCCGACGCCACCCGGCGGGTCGACGTGGAGACCCATCCGCCGCTCTGCTTCTGGGTACGCGGCGGCTGGCCGCTCGACGAGACGCTGGCCCGTTCGGTGGCCGTGGTCGGCGCGCGGGCGGCCACCCCCTACGGCTCGCACGTCGCCACCGAGCTGGGCTACGGACTGGCCGACCGGGAGTGGACCGTCGTCTCCGGCGGGGCGTTCGGCATCGACTCCGCGGCCCACCGCGGTGCGCTGACCGCCGGCGGGCGCACCGTCGCCGTGCTGGCCTGCGGCCTGGACCGCCCCTACCCGATGGGCAACGCCGCGCTGTTCGACCGGATCGCCGAGACCGGCCTGCTGGTGAGCGAGTGGATGCCCGGCGCCGAGCCGCTGCGGCCCCGGTTCCTCATCCGCAACCGGGTCATCGCGGCGGCCACCCGGGGCACGGTGCTGGTCGAGGCCGCCGCCCGCAGCGGCGCCACCCAGACGCTCAACCGGGCACTCGGGCTCGGCCGGCGGGCCATGGTGGTGCCCGGGCCGGTCACCTCGGCCATGTCGGTGGGCGGGCACGAGGTGCTGCGGGAGCGGCCGTACGCCCGGCTGGTCACCGGTGTCGCGCACGTGCTCGAGGAGGTGGGGCGGATCGGGGACGACCTCGCCCCGCCGGCCCGGGCGGCCGAGCGGCCGAGGGACCGGCTCGACGACGAAGCCACCCAGGTGTTGGAGGCGCTGCCCCGGCGTCGGACCCTCGACCTGGAGAGCGTCGCGGCGCGCGCCGGGGTGGACCTGCGCACCGCGATGCGGAAACTGTCCATGCTGGAGGAGCTGGCCCTGGTGGTGCGCCGGGACGGCGGCGGATACGCGCTCGCGCCCCCCGACGCCGCCGCGCGGGGACGGCGGCCGTCGTGACGTCAGTCGCCCTCGAACCGGATCTCGACGTCGCGGCCCTCCTGGCAACGGCGGGCGAGCCGGGCCAGCCGGCGGATCTGGTCGACCTCCGCCGGCGCTCCGGCCGCCTCCGCCAGAGCGCGCAGCTCGGTGAGCAGCTGCGGCACCTGGCCGGCGTCGACGACCAGCTCGCCGAGCGGGTCGACCCGGTCCAGCAGCGGCGTCCGGCCTCCGCCGCGTACCCGCCTGAGCAGGTCGAGCAGCAGGTCCCGGGGATCGGCGACGACCTCGATCGAGACGTACGTGGGCGGGCGGCGGGCGGCACCGGCCCGCACCCGCCGGTAGAGGACGGCATCCACTCCCACGCCCGGTCCCTCCTCGCTCCCGGCGTCACCGTGGTGGGGACCCCCACGGTCGGTTCGCCGCACCACGTACGTCGCGAGTTTCCCCTGTCCAGAGCCGCTTCTGCCACCCCGCCCGGCGCGCCGCCACGACCGGCCCTCGCCCGCGCACACGGGTCCACGCCGTTCGGCCGGGGTGGTGGCATCCCCGGGCACCCGACACCGCCATCCCGGCGCGGTGGAGTCGCGATCGGTGCCGGGGCCGCGCCGCCCGTACGCTGGGGTGGTGTTGGCCGTCTGCCCCCGCACGCCCGGACGCGACTCCGACCACGAGCGACGGTGCGAACCGGTCGGGGCGGTCGATGGGTGAGCGGCGGCGCGGCACGCGGGCCACGCACGAGGAACTGCCGGCGCCGATGCGCGAGGCGGTGGACGACTTCGCCGACCACCTGTCGAGGGTCCGCGACCGATCGGCGCACACGGTCCGGGCCTACGTGACGGACCTCGTCTCGCTGCTCGACCACGCGGTCCGGATGGGTTGCGCCGACGTGGCGGGGCTGGACCTCGCGGTGCTGCGCAGCTGGCTGGCCAGACAGCGGACCATGGGGGCCGCCCGGACGACCATGGCCCGGCGGGCCGCGGCGGCCCGCACCTTCAGCGCCTGGGCGCACCGGGCCGGGCTGCTCCCGCACGACGTCGCCGCCCCGCTCGCCAGCCCCAGGGCCGGCCGGGAACTGCCCACCGTCCTGCGCGCCGACCAGGCAGCCGCCCTGATGGACGCCCCACGGCGCGTGACGGACGCGCACAACCCGGCCGACCGGAGCGACCCGACCCAGGGGAGCACCGTCGACCCGACCCATCCGACCGGCGCTATAGCCCGGAGTGACGCGGAAGGCCGGAGCGACACGGCAGGCCCGAGCGACGCGGAGCGCCGGAGCGACGCGGCCACCGTCGACGAGGCGGGTCCGGGCGACGCGACCGAGGCGGTGCTGCTGCGGGACCGGCTGCTGCTCGAACTGCTGCGGCCCGTACTGGGACTCCTACTCGGTGACCAAGGGCGTCGACCAGCTCATCCCGGTCGACGTCTACGTGCCCGGCTGCCCGCC
>NZ_CADEAU010000668.1 GCF_902825405.1 Micromonospora maritima
GGCCCCGTGCGCCACGAACGCCCGGTCCCACCCGGACGGCCGGCCCGCCCCCACGTCGGCGCCCGGGTCGCCGCGCCGCGGTTCGGAACGGGGGTACGCGGTCGACGTCGCCCGGACCGAGACCGGCCCGCCGTCGTCCGGATCCGGCGTGCCGACCGCCGTCCGGTCCGCCGGCGTGAACAGCCGGGAGAGCCGCCGCCGTACCGTCGTTTCCTCGTCGTCTGGCACGGCTCGGGACGCTACGGCGGCAGACGACCGGAACTCCGGCTCGCACACCCTCGCCTGTGGACGACGGCGCGGTTGTGGACAGGGCCCGACCGGGCCGTCGATGTGCTAGCGGTCGCCGGGGTGCCGGTCAGCGCGCCTCGGGGTCGAGGCCGAGCGCCGCCCGGCCCCCGTCGACCGGCAGCGTCGCGCCGTTGACGAAGGAGGCCCGCGTCGACAGCAGGAACGCAACCACGTCGGCCACCTCCGCGGCGCTACCGATCCGGCCCAGAGGGTGCAGCCGGGCCAGCTCGGCCCCCACCCGGTCCGCCCCGGACGGCTCCAGCCCGGCGAGGAAGGCGGCGTGCCGCTCGGTGTGGATCGAGCCGAGCGCGACCGCGTTGGCCCGGATGCCGTGCGGACCGTAGTCGACCGCCAGCGCCCGGGTCAGCCCCTCCACCGCGGCCTTGGCGGTGGCGTACGGCAACGCGCCGGGAACCGCCCGGCGGGCCTGGTGGGAGGAGACGTTGACGATCGCGCCGCCGCTGCCGGCGGCCAGGAACCGGCGTACCGCGGTGCCGGCGCCGACCACGGCGGGACGCAGGTTGACCGCGATCAGGTCGAACACCTCGCCCGCCGGGGCACGGTGCAGCGCGGCGTCACGGAAGACGGCGGCGTTGTTGACCCAACCGGCCAACGGGGCGACTTCCTCGGCCCGGTCGGCGGCCCGTTCGGTGACCGCCTCGTCGGCGGCGTCCCCGGTCACCGCGTGCAGCCGGTCGGCGGCGGGGTGCCCGCCCAGCCAGTCCAGGGCGCTCGCGTCCCGCTCGACCACGACCACCGTGCCGCCGTCGTCGACCAGCCGCTCCACGACGGCCCGCCCCACGCCCCGGCCGCCCCCGGTGACGACGTACGAGCGGGCGTTCATCGAGGGCTCCGGATCGCGGGCACGAGGCCCGAACACCGGTTCACCGGCGGCGGTGGACGACCACGCAGGCCAGCCCGGGTCCGGCGTGCGCGGCGACCACCGCGCCGGCCTCGGTGACGTACGTGTCGTGCAGCCGGCCGTCCAGCCGCCCGGTCAACGCCGCCAGCAACTGCTCGGCGCGCTGCGGGGCGGCGAGGTGGTGCACCCCGAGGTCGACCTCGGCGTCGCCAGCCGCCTCGACCGCCAGGTCGACCAGGCGCGCCACGCCCCGGCTGGCGGTGCGGACCTTGTCCCTCACCACGATGGCGCCGTCCGGCATGTGCATGATCGGCTTGACCGAGAGGGCGGTGCCGAGCAGCGCCTCGGCCGCGTTGATCCGGCCGCCCCGACGGAGGAACTCCAGCGTGTCGACGTAGAAGAAGATGGTGGTCCGGCCGACCGCGTCCAGCGCCGCCGCGCGTACCCCGGTCAGGTCGGCGCCCTCGGCGGCGGCCGTGGCGGCAGCCAGCACCGGGAAGCCCAGGCCCATGCCGGTGGAGCGGCTGTCGACCACGGTGACGCGGTCGCCGATCTCGGCGGCGGCCAGCCGGGCCGCCTCGACGGTGCCGGAGAGTTCGGCGGAGAGGTGCACCGAGACGACGCCGTCGGCGCCCTCGGCCAGCAGCCTGCGGTAGACCTGCGCGAACTGCTCCGGGGCGGGGCGGGAGGTGCTCACCGAGACCCGGCGGGCGCTCAGCGCGCGGGTGGCGTCGGCCGGGGACGTCTCGACGCCCTCCAGTCCCTCGGCGCCGTTGAGCACGACGGTCAGCGGGACGACGGTGAGCCGGTGTGCGCGGACCAGCTCGGGGGGCAGGTAGGCGGTGGAGTCGGTGACGACCGCTACGGGCATGACCGGCACGCTAGCGGATGTGGCGGTGCCGCGCCGGGGCCGGACGCCTCAGACCGCGTCGGTGAGCGCCGGCTGGGTGATCAGCCCGACATTGTGCGCCCGCAGGTGCCAGCCCCGCACGTCGTCGTGGCGCAGCTCGGTCCAGTGGCAGTTGGCCAGCGAGCCGACGCTGCGCAGCACCGCGTGGTCCCAGCCGAGCAGGTGGCCGACGCCCTGCCGGGCGCCGCCGCCGTGGGTGGTCACCACCACGGTGCCGCCGGCGGCCAGGTCGGCCGCGTCGCGGAAGGCGGCGCCGAGCCGCGTGCCGAGGTCGTCCAGGTTCTCGATGCCGGCCCCGGGGTCGGGGTCGCCGGCCCGCCACCGGGCGTACTCGTCGGGGAAACGCTCGGCGACCTCGGTGAGGGCCAGGCCCTGCCACCGGCCGAAGTGCCGCTCGCGCAG
>NZ_CADEAU010000669.1 GCF_902825405.1 Micromonospora maritima
GAGCTGCTCCGCGCGCTGCTGGCGCAGGCCGGGCCGGACCTGGCCGACCGGATCCGCCCGGTCGCGGTGGAACGCGCCGGGCGCCCGGCCGGCCTACCGCCCGAGATCGACTGGCGGCACGACATCCCCAGCGGGATCACCGGCCTGCTGCTGGCCACCGAGTGGCTGGACAACGTGCCCCTGGACGTCGCCACCCACACCCGGGACGGCTGGCGTCACGTCCTGGTCGACCCCGCCACCGGCCACGAGGCCCCCGGCCCCGCCCTCAGCCCCGCCGACACCACCTGGCTGACCCACTGGTGGCCCTCCGCCCGCGCTCGGGTGGTCGAGGAGTTCGCGTCGTCGGGCGGCACGGACTCCCCGATCACCGAAGGCGCGCGGGTGGAGATCGGCTGGACGCGGGACGAGGCGTGGGCGGAGGCGGTGGGGCGGATCGAGCGCGGGATGGCGCTGGCGGTGGACTACGGGCACCTGCGGGACGCCCGGCCCCTGACCGGGACGCTGACCGGGTACCGGGACGGGCGGCAGGTGCCACCGGTGCCGGACGGGTCGTGCGACGTGACCGCGCACGTCGCCATGGACTCGGTCGCCGCCGCCGGCGCGCGGGTCGCGGGGTGCGCGTACTCCCTGGTGTCGCAGCGGGAGGCGCTGCGAGCGCTCGGGGCCGACGGTGGGCGACCGCCGCTGAGCCTGGCCTCCCGGGACCCGGCCGGCTACCTGCGGGCGCTGGCCGCCGCGTCGGCGGTGGCCGAGCTGACCGACCCGGCCGGCCTCGGCGGCCACTGGTGGCTGTGCCAGCCGGTCGACGTGGCGTTCGAGCCGCTCGTGGCACGATGACGGGTATGACCACGGACGCGGCCGATCTCCGGGAACTGACCGTCGGGACCGGCGCGGGCGGCGAGCAGCTCGGCACCGACATGGTGCTCAACATCGGGCCGCAGCACCCGTCGACGCACGGCGTGCTCCGGCTGAAGCTGGTGCTCGACGGGGAGCGGGTGGTCGCCGCCGAGCCGATCGTCGGCTACATGCACCGGGGGGCGGAGAAGCTCTTCGAGGTACGTGACTACCGGCAGATCATCGTGCTGGCCAACCGGCACGACTGGCTGTCCGCGTTCTCCAACGAGCTGGGCGTGGTGCTCGCGGTCGAGCGGCTGATGGGCATGGAGGTGCCGGAGCGGGCCACCTGGCTGCGGATGGCGCTGGCCGAGCTCAACCGGGTGCTCAACCACCTGATGTTCCTCGGCTCGTACCCGCTGGAGATCGGCGCGATCACGCCGATGTTCTACGCGTTCCGGGAACGCGAGACCATCCAGGCCGTCATGGAGGAGGTCTCCGGAGGCCGGATCCACTACATGTTCAACCGGGTGGGTGGCCTGAAGGAGGAGGTGCCGGCCGGCTGGACCGGGCGCGCCCGGGCCGCCATCGCCGAGGTACGCCGCCGCATGCCCGACCTCGACAACCTGATCCGGCGCAACGAGATCTTCCTGGCCCGTACCGTCGGCGTCGGCGTGCTCTCCGCCGCCGACGCCGCCGCGTTCGGCGCGTCCGGACCGGTCGCCCGCGCCTCCGGACTCGACCTCGACCTGCGGCGCGACGAGCCCTACCTGGCCTACGACCAGCTCGACGTGCCGGTGGTGACGAAGACCGCCGGCGACTGCCACGCCCGCTTCGAGGTGCTGCTCGACCAGGTGTACGTCTCGCTCGACCTCGCCGAGCAGTGCCTGGACCGGGTGGACCGGATCTCCGGGCCGGTGAACACGCGGCTGCCCAAGGTGGTCAAGGCGCCCGAGGGGCACACGTACGCCTGGACCGAGAACCCGCTCGGCATCAACGGCTACTACCTGGTCTCCCGGGGCGAGAAGACGCCGTGGCGGCTCAAGCTGCGCACCGCCTCGTACGCGAACGTGCAGGCGCTGTCGACGCTGCTCCCCGGGTGCCTGGTGCCGGACCTGATCGCCATCCTCGGCTCGATGTTCTTCGTGGTCGGCGACATCGACAAGTGAGCCCGGGGCGCGGTCAGCGCCAGCGGTCGTCGGCGTCGCGCGGCGGGTGGCCGTAGCCGCCGGCCTCCGGCCGCCGCCACTCCGCCTGCGGCTGCCGCCACTCCGCCTCGGGCTGCCGCCACTCCGGCTCGACCTCGCGCCACTCCGGCTGGCCGCTGCGCTGCGTCGGCGGTCGCCACTCCTGCGGCACCGGCACCCCGCCGGCCGGCAGCGCCGGGTGGCTCTCCGACGACCAGCCGCCGGCCGGTGCACCCCGGACGGAGGCCCACCGGTCCTCGACCCGGTACTCGGTGCCCCCACCGTCCTCGTGCACCGCGGCCCGCCGCTCCCCGACCCGGATCTCCCGCCCCCGGTCGTCGTCGCGGACCGCCGCCCAACGGTTGCCCGCTGCCCGCACCTGCGACCAGTGCGCGCCGTCCGGCTCGGCCACCTCCGCCCGGCCGGTCGGCTCGGCCC
>NZ_CADEAU010000670.1 GCF_902825405.1 Micromonospora maritima
CCGCCCGCGCCACCGCGTCCGGGTCGGCCCGGGCGGCGGAGGTCGTGTCGGGAAGCGTGGCCGCCGCCCGCAGCCCGTCCGCGCGCGCCTCGGCCGTGCCGAGCGAGAAGAGATCCATCGAGGCGTCCCGCAGCAGGGCCCGGGCGCCCTCCTCGTCGTCGCTGGTCGCGGTCAGGTAACCACGGACGACGGCGACCGGGACCTGGTCACACTTGCCTTTGATCAGCTCGCCGGCGGCGGCCAGCTCGTCGACCACGGCCATCTGGGTGAGCTGGAGCTCGTTGCCGTACGGGTCGACCTCGCCCCGGTGGTCGCGGATCGCCGGCATGCCGGCCACCCCGAGCGCCACGTCGGTGAGCCCGTTGCGCCACGGGCGGCCCATGGTGTCGCTGACGACGACGGCGACGTCGAGGCCGTGCCGGTCGCGCAGCGCGGCCCGCAGCGCCCGGGCGGAGGCGTCCGGATCCACCGGCAGCAGCACCAGCCTGGTCTTGTCCACGTTGGAGGCGTCGATGCCGGCGGAGGCCATCACGAACCCGTGGTGGGTCTGCACGATCCGGGTCGCGCCCCGGGTGGCGACCACCCGTGCGGTCTCCCCGGCCAGCACCCGGTCACGCGCGGCGAGCCGTTCCGGGCCGTCGGCCGGCACGTCGACCAGCCGGCCCTCCGCCTTCGACACGATCTTGCTGGTGACCACCAGCACGTCGCCGTCGCGCAGCCAGGGTGCCGCGCCGGCGATCAGGGCGGCCAGGTCGTCGCCCTCGGTCACGTGGCCGATGCCCGGCACCGGCAGGATCTCCAGCCTCACATCAACTCCAGCGCGGCCCGCACCATCGCGGCGGTCGCCGCCTCGTCGGTCATCCGCAGCGGCGCCGAGCGCACCGTCACGCCCGGCACCGTGGTGCCCTCGTCCTCCGGGGCGACCAGCCAACCGTCGAGCAGGCCGTCGGCGGACCGGGCGCCGTAGAGACCGCCCACCCCGGCCGCGCTGCACTCGACGCCCAGCACGGCCAGGCAGCGGTCGGCCATGCCGCGCACCGGCGCGCCGCCGATGACCGGGGACACCCCGATGACCGGGGCCGGACCGTCCACCACCGCGTCCCGCAGGCCGGGCACGGCCAGCACCGGCGCGATGCTGACCACCGGGTTGCTCGGCGCGATCAGCACCACGTCCGCGGCGGCGAGCGCCTCCACCACGCCGGGGGCGGGCTTCGCCGTCTCCGCGCCGACGAACACGAACCGGTGCGTGGGTACGTCCGCCCGGTAGCGCACCCACCACTCCTGGAAGTGGACCGCCCGACGGCCCTGCTCGTCGTCAATGACCACGTGCGTCTCCAGGCGGTCGTCGGTCGCCGGCAGCAGGCGTACGCCGGGCTGCCAGCGGGTCGCCAGCGCCTCGGTGACCTGCGACAGCGGATAACCGGCGTTGAGCATGGTGGTGCGGACCAGGTGGGTGGCGACGTCCTTGTCGCCGAGGCCGAACCAACTGGGCTCCGCGCCGTACGCGGCCAGCTCGTTCTTGATCGTCCAGGTCTCGCCCGCCCGGCCCCAGCCGCGCTCCCGGTCGGCGCCGCCGCCGAGCGTGTAGAGCACGCTGTCCAGGTCGGGGCAGACCTTCAGCCCGTGCAGCAGCAGGTCGTCGCCGACGTTGACCACGGCGGTCACCTCGGCGCCCACCTGGCGGGCGTACGCCCGCACGCCGAGCAGGAAACGGGCGCCCCCGATGCCGCCGGTCAGAACCACGATGCGCATGGCGTCCATCCTTCCGCACGTGCCGCCGTGGGTCGCCGGGTGGCCGGAGAGACTACGCTCACGTCGGCAACTGTCCGCTTTCGTCCCCTGGGGGAGTCCGTGACCAGCCCCGCCGAGCCCGCGTCCGGTGACGCCGCGCAGGCCAGCCAGCTGACCAAGCCACTGCGCGAACTGGCCGCGCTCGTCCTGCTCGGCGCGAACGCCGTGCTGCTCTTCGTCGGCCTGCTGCGCCTGCTGGTGCCGGTCGACGACTACAGCACGTTCAGCGGTCGGGCCGGAAGCACGTTCTTCGCCTTCGTCGGGCTGGAGTCGACGGTCCTGCCGGTGCTGGCGGTGCTGCTCGCCACGCACGTCCGCCCGGTGCTGCCGAAGGCGAAACTGATCACCCAGGTGGCGTTGGTCGAGTACGGCGTCGCCGCCGTCTTCGGCGCGCTGACGTTCCTGATCTGGCTGGTCGGCCGGCTCGCCGACGGCGAGGTGCTGGACGCGTTCCTCGGGCTGCTCACCCGGGTGGCCTGGTTCGCCGTCTTCGCGGTCGCCGCGTTCGTGGTGTTCACGGTCTGGCGCCGGCTCTACCACGTGCCGAAGCCCAAGCCGCAGCCCGGTGTCTACGGCCAGGCCCAGCCGGGCTGGCCGCAGCAGCCCGGTCAGCCCGGCGGCTACCCCGCGCCGGGTGGCTACCCGCCGGCCGGCGTGCCGCCGCAG
>NZ_CADEAU010000671.1 GCF_902825405.1 Micromonospora maritima
CCGGGCATCCGTCGCCGCCGAGCGCGCGTCGCAGCAGCCGGCGCTGGCGCACCGGAAGGGCCGTGTCCGCGTCCAGCACCGGGTCGAGCAGACGGTGCAGCCCGGCGTAGGGCAGGCCGGCCTCGTCGGCCAGGCCGGCGGCGGTGAGCAGCCGGCGATCCCCCGCCACCTGCCGGGCGTACGCCAGCAGGGCGGTTCGCCCGGAGCCGGGCGGTCCGTGGAACAGCAGCGCGCCGCCGGCGTCCCGGTCGAGCAGCCGACGGATCGCGTCGCACTCGTCGTCCCGGCCCCACAGGTTTATATGCACTGTCGATGCAGAAACCATGCATCCAGTGTCACCTATGGGTGACCGGTCGGAAAAGAGGCGGACACGCGCGCGGGACGGTCGACGGGTCGACCGTCCCGCGCGCCGGGCGGCTCAGACGCTGGGGCAGGTGTTGCGGTACTCCTCGATCGCGGACCCGCTCGGCCCGGGGCAGAGGAACTGCTCGTAGCGGGTGTCGTCGTCGACGAACCGCTTCAGCCAGGCCACCGCCTGCTTCGCCAGGGGCGTGTTGACGGTCTGCGGGAAGAAGTGGTTGGCGCCGTTCAACTCCAGGTACGCCTTCTCCGCGGACGACGGGATGCTGTTGTAGAACGGGATCGAGTGGGTGGCCACCGGCGCGATGCTGTCGGTCTCGCCGCCGATGATCAGTGTCGGCACCCGCACCTCGGACCAGCTCTTGTCCAGGTTCCACGGTGCGAGCGGGACGGCGGCCTGCAAGGACGGCCGGGACGCGGCGGCCTCCAGGCTGCCGCCACCGCCCATCGAGTGCCCGGCCACGGCGAGCCGGGAGGAGTCGATCCGGCCGCGCACCGAGCTGCGCTGGGTCAGGTAGTCCAGCGCGGCCAGGAGCTGCCGACCCCGGCTGTCCGGCTGGTCCAGCAGCGTGTTCGTCTCGATGCCGATCACCACGAAGCCGTGCGAGGCGATCCGCGGCCCGAGCCAGCTCAGGCTGGACCAGGTGGCGGTGTAGCCGGGCGAGATGGCCACCGCGCCGAACGTGCCCTCGGCGGTGCTGGTCGGGTAGTAGATGACGCCGCCGCCGAAGCCGGTGACGCTCAACGAGGAGACGTTCACCGACGAGGTGGCGAACGGCCCGCGGCTGGCCTCCAGGATGGCGTTGGTGGGCGCCGGGCCGCGCTCGTAGGGGCTCGCGGCACTCGCCGCGGTCGGGACGGCCAGGGCGCCGCCGGTGACGAGCAGGGCCGCCACGGCGAGCCGGGCCAGGGCACGGACGGGGGTACGGGAACGGGTGGTGGTGGGCACGTCGGTCACTCCTCGGGCCGGAATTGCATCGACATGCGTCAGCATCGATGCCCGGCCCGCCGTACGCATCGGCGAAATCACCGGTCCTCGTGGCCGCCCGAGCCGGGGTCCGGTCCGGGGTGGTTCAGGGTCCGGCGCGCGGCCGCATCTCCGGCGACCAGGTCACGTCGTAGCGTGCGCCGGCCACCGACTCGGCGAACGCCGTCGCCGCGGTCGGCGAGTCGGCGATGCGCCAGTCCTTCTCCTTGTCCACCTCGAACCAGATCAGCCCGATCACGTCCCGGTAGCGGGGCAGCGAACGGAACGCCTCCCGGATCCACTGGGCCTTGCGCGTCGCGGTCTCGGCGGCGCCGGTCTCGGTGACGACGAGCGGCTTGTCGGTGAAGGCACGGATCTCGGTGATGGTGGGCCCGAAGATCTGGTCGAAGGACCAGTACGTGGTGGTGAACGCGCCCGAGCCGTAGTAGCCGGTGACGCCCACCCAGTCGACGTAGTCGTCACCGGGGTAGAACCCGGCCAGCCCGGCGGTCGTCTTGTCCCACCTGGCGTTCGGGCTCCACACCCAGGCCACGTTCGTCGCACCGGCCGCGGTGAAGATGTCGTGCACGTGCCGCCACGCCCGTACGTAGTCGCCGGGTCGGTTGCCGTTGGCGGGTTCGCACCACGGGTACCAGTTGCCGTTCATCTCGTGCGCGAAGCGGATCGCGATCGGGTAGCCGAGCGACCGCACGCCCTCGGCCCAGGACCGCAGGTAGTCGTCGAAGTCCCCGCGGACGATGCGGGCGAGCCGGTAGTCCGGCTGGGTGGCCCGTAGCCGGTCGATCTGACGGTCGGTCAGGCCGGTCCGCCGGGCGGCCTCGTCGACCGAGTGGTCCCAGGGCTCCCAGCCCAGCATCGGCATCATGCCCCGGTCGGCGATCCGGTCGAACAGGCTCCGGTCGAAGGTCGCCGACGCCCAGCCGGCGCCGAAGAGCATCACCTGCGGCGCCCGCCGCGCCGCCGCGGCAAACCGGTCGGCGTCGGTGAAGTCGTACGGACCCTGGTACAGGCCGTGAAGGGCCTGGGGCCTTTCGCGGCGGAACTCGTCGTGCTCAGGGGCGCGAACCACCCCGACGGACTTCCTCACCACGACAAGCGGCTC
>NZ_CADEAU010000672.1 GCF_902825405.1 Micromonospora maritima
CACGCCGACCGTGGCGGCCCCGGACGGGCAGCCGCCGGCCATGTCGGCGGGCGCGTCCCGGGCGACGGCCGAGGAGGGCATCAACCGCCCGCTGGCCATCTCGGCGGTGCTGGCGGTGGCGAGCATCGTGGGCGCGCAGATCGGCGCGGTCCTCGGCCTGCGCCGGCGGCCGGTCCCGGCACGCGCGCTGGGCAGCGGTCGGCACCGCCGGGACTGACCCGGGTCAGGGCAGCCGGGCCTCGACCCGGCCGGAGACCACGCGGGTGGGGAGCACGACCTGGTCGTTGGCGGCCGGGCCGTGCACCACCTCGCCGCCGTTGAGCCGGAACGCGCTGCCGTGCCACGGGCAGACCACGCAGGCGTGGCCGTCGATCTGCTGCACCTCGCCCTCACCGAGCGGGCCGCTCTGGTGCGGGCAGCGTTCCAGCATCACGGTGACGTCGTCGCCGTGCCGGTAGAGGATCACCGAGACGTCGTCGATCTCCCGGGTGACCAGTTCCCGCTGCGGCAGGCTGCTCAGGTCGCCCACGGCGTGCCAGCCGTCGCTGATCAGGTGCATCTCCGAGACGCTCTGGCTGACCTGGGCACCCTGCTTGTACGCCAGGTGCCCGCCCAGGTACGCCCCGCCGCTCGCCGCGGACAGGCCCAGGTAGGCCAGCGCCCGGCCGAGGCCGTGCCGCCCGTTCAGCCGGGCCGCGAGCGAGCCGGCGTAGAGCGCCAGCCCGACCGTGTTCGCGGCGGCGTGCACCAACCCCACCCGGCGCTGGTCACGGGAGAGGGACGCCCAGTCGTTGAGCCCCGCCACCGCGGCGGGCAGCGCGCTGACCGTGCCGAGCCCGACCAGGGCCGTGGCCGCCCGGCGCTGGCCGGGCAGCAGGTCCACCACGGCGGCGGAGATCCACGCGCCGACCGGGACCTGCACCATCGCCGGGTGCAGCGGGTGGCCCAGCCAGACGCCGTGCAGCGCGTCCCGGACCCGTTGCGAGCGCAACGTCCCCTGGACGGCGCGTTGCAGGCGGTCACCCACCCGGTCGAGACCGGAGGCCTGTTCGAGCTTCGTCATCAGTTCGCGCACCTGTTCCGACTTCCCGGCCGGAGGGCCCCCAAACCGGACGGCCGGGAAATCCCTCGCAGGAGGGCCGGGGCGTACCGTCGGAGGCATGGCCCGCCGTCGTATCCCGCGCTGGCTCGCCCGCGCCCCGATTCCGCTCTACCGTCACGGCCTCGGCCGGTTGCTCGGCCGCCGGCTGATGATGCTGGAGCACCGGGGCCGCCGCTCCGGCCTGCCCCGCCACGTGGTGCTGGAGGTGGTCGACCGGGAGCCGGGCGCGCTCTTCCTCGCCTCCGGCTACGGCCGGGGATCGCAGTGGTTCCGCAACGTCTCCGCAGATCCGGCGGTGCGGGTGTGGAACGGCCCGGACCGGGGCGTGCCGGCGCGGGCGACCGTGCTGGCCGGCGAGGAGGTACGGCAACGGCTCGCGCGCTACCGGCAACGGCACCGGCGGGCCGCCGCGGCGTTAGGCCGGGCCCTGGGCATCCCGGAGCTGACCGGCGACGGCCCGCTGCCGACCGACGTGGACGCCCACCTCCCCCTGGTCCGCCTCGACCTTCCGGAAGGCGCCGCTCCTCCGCACCGCGCCCGGGCCTTGGCCGAACTGGCCGAACGCGGCCGGGCCGGTGACTTCGACGAGTTGCTCGACAAGGGCAACTACCGCTCGTGAAGGTTGGGTGAGATACCCCGACCGGATCTTCGAACGCGGCTTGTATCCGCTGGCCCGTCGGCCACGTCGGGGGCATGCTGACCCCCATGGGTGTACGCGTCGAGCACGCCGACGGCGTGACCACGGTGATCCTGGACCGGCCGGAGGCCCGTAACGCCGTGGACGGGCCGACCGCCCGGGCGCTGGCCGACGCGTTCCGTGCCTTCGACGCCGACCCCGACGCGTCGGTCGCCGTGCTCTGGGGCGCGGGCGGCACGTTCTGCTCCGGCGCCGACCTGAAGGCGATCGGCACGCCGCGCGGCAACCGGGTCGAGCCCGAGGGCGACGGGCCGATGGGCCCGACCCGGATGCGACTGTCCAAACCGGTGATCGCCGCGATCTCCGGGTACGCGGTGGCCGGCGGCCTGGAGCTGGCGCTCTGGTGCGACCTGCGGGTCGCCGAGTCGGACGCAACGCTCGGCGTGTTCTGCCGGCGGTGGGGCGTTCCGCTGATCGACGGCGGCACGGTACGGCTGCCCCGGCTGATCGGGGAGAGCCGGGCGATGGACCTGATCCTCACCGGCCGCCCGGTGCCGGCCGACGAGGCGTACGCGATGGGGTTGGTGAACCGGCTGGTCGCGCCCGGTGCGGCCCGCGCGGAGGCCGAGCGGCTGGCCGCCGGGATCGCCAGGCACCCGCAGACCTGCCTGCGCAACGACCGGGCGGCGCTGCTCGCCGGCGCC
>NZ_CADEAU010000673.1 GCF_902825405.1 Micromonospora maritima
GACGGAGCTACGCGACTCGGACAGCCCACTGGCCGCCAGTCGCGCCTCCGCCTCGACCCGGAGCTGGGCGTCACGGGCGAGGTCCTCCTTGCGCGGACGTGGCCACCGGTGAGGCGCTCTACGGCAAGGGACCGGACACGCCCACCGTGCCCGCCTCGGTGACCAAGCTCGCCACCGGCGTCGCGGTGCTCGCGGCGCGCGGCCCGGCGTACCGGATCCCCACCCGCGCGGTGGCCGGCCCGAACCCGGGCGAGGTGGTCCTGGTCGGCGGCGGCGACCCCACGCTCGGGGTGGACAAGAACGGCTTCTACCCGGGCGCGGCCCGGCTGGACGACCTGGCCGCCCAGGTGCGCGACGCGCTCGGCGGCACCGCGCCGACGAAGGTGATCGTCGACTCGTCGCTGTTCACCGGTCCGGTCTTCGAGCCCGGCTGGGACGCCGACATCCCCACCGGCGGCTTCGGCGCGGCGATCACCGCGCTGATGACCGACGGCGCCCGGAAGGACCCGGCCCTGGCGCGCCGCACCGCCGAGGAGACGAACCACGCCGCCGAGCGGGTGCCCCAGCCGGACCTGACCGCCGGCCGGCAGTTCGCCAAGCTGCTCGGGCTCACCGGTGGCGCCGCCCAGGTGACCCGGGGCGCCGCGCCGACCGCCGGTGGGTCCGGGTCGGCCGGCCCGGCGCCCGGCACCGAGCTGGGCAAGGTCGAGTCGCTGCCGGTGATCCGGCTGGTCGACATCATGATCAGTGACAGCGACAACGTGATCGCCGAGGCGATGGCGCGCCAGGTGGCGCTGGCCAAGGGCAAGCCCGGCTCGTTCGCCGGCGGCGCGGCCGCCACCGACGAGGTGCTCGGCGAGCTGGGGCTTCCGGCCGGCGAGATCAGCCTCGCCGACGGCAGCGGGCTGTCACGCACCAACCGGATCAGCCCGTCGCTGCTCACCGACCTGATCACGCTCGCCGGCAACGGCAGCCACCCGGAGCTGGCGGCGATCTTCGGTGGGCTGCCGGTCGGTGGCTGGTCCGGCACGCTCGACGAGCGCTACCGGGCGGCCGCCACCGCCGCCGGCGCCGGTGTGGTGCGGGCCAAGACCGGCACGCTGAGCGGGGTCAACGCGATCGCCGGAACGGTGCTCACCGCGGACGGGCGGCTGCTCACCTTCGCCGTGCTCACCGACCGGACGCAGGGCTCGCTGGACGAGACCCGGCAGGCGCTCGACCGGATCACCGCCGCGCTGGCCGGCTGCGGCTGTCGCTGACGACAGGCGTCGATCGGCCGGCGCGAGCCCGGGTAGGGGTGTCGCGGCGCGGGTACGGTGGGTTCATGGCGCAGTTCGTGGACTGGGATCTGGCCGCCGCGACCGCGGGGGCGCTGGGCAAGTCGGGCCCTCGCGTGTCGTACGCGGAGGCCACCGATGTGGTGGGCGACCTGCGCCGGCTGACCGAGGAGGCCGCCGGGCACGTGGCCGACTACACCGGCCTGCGCGCCCAGGTGGCGCACCCGCCGGTGCGGGTGGTCGACCGCCGGGACTGGGCCGCGGCCAACATCGCCGGGCTGCGCGAGGTGGTCACCCCGCTGGTCGAGCGGCTCTCCGGGGACAAGCGGCCCGGCGCGATCACCGAGGCGATCGGCTCCCGGCTCACCGGCGTGCAGGCCGGCACCGTGCTGGCCTACCTCTCCGGCCGGGTCCTCGGCCAGTACGAGGTCTTCGCCGGCGACCCCGGTCAGCTGCTGCTGGTGGCGCCGAACATCGTCGAGGTCGAGCGGAAGCTCGGCGCCGACCCGCGCGACTTCCGCCTCTGGGTGTGCCTGCACGAGGTGACCCACCGGACCCAGTTCACCGCCGTGCCGTGGATGCGCGCGTACTTCCTCGGCGAGGTGCAGGCGTTCGTGGACGCCTCGCAGGGTGGCGAGCACCTGCTGGAGCGACTGCGCCGCGGGGTGGCGACGCTCTCCGACGCGGTGAAGGACCCGGAGAGCCGGGCCAGCGTGCTCGACATCGTGCAGACCCCGGCGCAGCGCGCGGTGCTGGACCGCCTGACCGCGTTGATGACGCTGCTGGAGGGGCACGCCGAGTTCGTGATGGACGGCGTCGGCCCCGAGGTCATTCCCAGCGTCGGCACGATCCGAGCCGCGTTCAACCGCCGCCGCGAGTCCGGCAACCCGCTGGAGAAGGCGATCCGCCGGCTGCTCGGCATCGAGGTCAAGATGCGCCAGTACGCCGAGGGCCGCAAGTTCGTGCACGGCGTGGTCGACCGGGTCGGGATGGCCGGCCTCAACAAGATCTTCTCCTCCCCGCTCACCCTGCCCCGGCTCGACGAGCTGGGCGATCCGGACGCCTGGGTGAACCGGGTGCACGGGCCGGCCGGTGCCACCCCGAGCGCCGGCTGACCCGGCCGCGCCGGCTCTTCGCGCGCCGGCCGGTCCGGCG
>NZ_CADEAU010000674.1 GCF_902825405.1 Micromonospora maritima
CGCGATCGTGCTGTACGTCGAATCGCTCAACCGACCCGCCGCGATCGCCGTGCCGAAGTACCGACCCGACTGCGCCGCCGCCGCGCCCAGCGTGCTCGCCGCCTGGGCCGGACCAGGCACCATCAGCGCCGCACCAACCAGGGCCAGCGCGCCTGCGGCCGCAGCCGCGGCCAAGCGACGGCGGCCGTGCTTCAGTAGACGTTCCATGACACTCCTGTGCATATCGGGGGATGTGCAAGGTCGTGAGGAAACGCGGGCCCGCGTACCTGCCGTGCGGGAGCCGGCGCCGCGAGATTCTCGGGCCCCGGCTCCGAAACTTTTCGGAAACGTACCGGTAACTTGCCCAGCAAGATACTCGCGGCTTCCTGATCGGTCAACGTCGATGGTGGCTCGGATTTTCGTGACCGCGGCCCTGGGCAGCGATGGAGGGGGATTCACCGAATCGCTCCGAAACTTTCGGAGGCGGATACCCAGCGGTCAGGCCGAGTGGTGGCGCGGCACGCGGGTGAGCAGTCCGGACAACTGCTCACCCTCCGCGCGTTCTTCCGCGATCTGCGGTGACCGGCTGGCCGGCCCGGGCGTCCCGGGCCGGCCGGTCCCGCCGCTCAGGCCAGCGCGGCGGCGAACATCCCCGCCTCGTACGAGCCGCCGCGTTGGTGCGCGATCACCGCGAACCGGTTCGCCGCGTTGATCAGGCCGAGCAGGCACACCAGCGCCGCGATCTGGTCGTCGTCGTAGTGCTCGCGCACCCGGGCCCAGGTCTCGTCGGACACCCCCTGGTGGGCGTCGGCGAGCCGGGTGCCCTCCTCGGCGAACGCCAGCGCCGCGCGCTCCGCCTCGGTGAAGACCGTCGACTCGCGCCAGGCCGCGACCAGGTGCAGCCGGACCGCGCTCTCCCCGGCGGCCGCCGCCTCCTTGACGTGCATGTCGATGCACCAGCCGCAGCCGTTGATCTGGCTGGCACGAAGCGACACCAGCTCCTGGACGGCGTGTGGCAGCGGCGACTGCTGGAGCACCAGGCCCGCGTTGGCGAACCGCTTCATGAACTTCGCGGCGATCGCGTTCTCGAACAGGTTGATTCGGGTCTCCATCGTTCCGGCCTCTCTGCTGGGGTGGTGTCGGACGACCACGAGATGCCGGCCGCCGCAACGGCGTGACAGCGCGGCCCGGTGACGACCGACACAGCGACCGGACGTCACACCGCGTCGGCGGCCGGCGTCTGGTGGGGAACGCAGCCGAGCGGAGAAGGAGCCAGCCATGGCGGACCCGGCCACCGAGGACTTCCTCGCCCACCGGAACCTGCTCTTCACGGTCGCGTACGAGATGCTCGGCTCGGCCGCCGACGCCGAGGACGTGGTGCAGGAGACGTGGCTGCGGTGGGCCGGCGTCGACCTCGACGAGGTCCGGGACCGGCGCGCCTACCTGGTGCGGATCACCACCCGCCAGGCGCTGTCCCGGCTGCGCGCGCTGGGTCGCCGCAGGGAGTCGTACGTCGGGTCCTGGCTGCCCGAACCGCTGCTCACCACGCCGGACGTGGCCGACGACGTGGCCCTCGCCGACAGCGTGTCGATGGCGATGCTGCTGGTGCTGGAGACGCTCACCCCGACCGAGCGGGCCGTGTTCGTGCTGCGGGAGGTGTTCGACGTCGGCTACGACGAGATCGCCGGGACGGTCGACCGGAGCCCGGCCACGGTCCGGCAGATCGCCCACCGGGCCCGGGCCCACGTCGCGGCGCGCCGGCCCCGCCAGACCGTCTCGGCGGCCGAGACCCGCGACGCGCTCGACGCGTTCCGGCGGGCGGTCGAGACGGGTGACCTCCGGTCGCTGCTCGCCGTGCTCGCCGAGGACGTGGTGCTGGTCGGCGACGGCGGCGGGATCAAGCAGGCCGTCCCGCGACCGGTCAGCGGCGTGGACAAGGTGGCCCGGCTGCTGGCCGGCGGCTGGGGCCGGGTCGCCCACGCGGCGTCGATGGAACCGGCGCACGTCAACGGCTATCCGGCGCTCGTCGTCCGGCTCGACGGCGAGCTGGACACCGTCGTGGCGGTACGCCTCGACGACGGCCGGATCAGCGGGCTCTACGCGGTGCGCAACCCGGAGAAGCTGTCGCACATGTCCCGGGAGAACACGCTGCGCCGGTGAGCGGCGGGCCGTGCGACGATGCCCGGATGAGCAGCGACGTCCCGCCCGACGTGAGTGCCCTGGCCATCAACGTGACCGTCCCGGAGGCGTTGCGCTGGACCGACACCCGGCGCGGCGAGGAGTTCACGCTGACCACGCTCAACGTCCGGCTGCTGCCGGACGGGAGCCTCGCCGCGAAGGCGTACGGCCGGCCCACGGCGGGTGGTCGCGGCGCGTACGTGTCGTTCCGGGTGCCCGACCGGCCGGAGCTGGCCGCGTTGGTCGCGGCGGCGGCCGACCGGGCGGGCGC
>NZ_CADEAU010000675.1 GCF_902825405.1 Micromonospora maritima
GCGGGTTCACCCGGATCTGGCGGACCTTGGCCGAGTCGGCGTAGGCGAAGAACCAGAGGTCCCCGTCGAACTCCGCCTCCTGCAGCCCCATCGGGCGGCCTGTTCGTCGAGCACGGCGACGAGCGTGGTGAGCGCGTTCTCGATGTGCTCCCGGGTGAGCCGCTCGGCCAGCGCGGCGTCACCGCTTTCGGCGGCGTCGAGCATCGCCTCGTGCTCGGCGGACTCCTGAAGGAACGTGGCGCGCAGCCGCCAGCCGGCGGTGGCCACGAACGCGGTCAGATCCTGGAGCTGGTCGAGGAAGCCGCAGAGGAACGGGTTGCCGCAGGCCAGGTAGAGCTCGCGGTGGAAGCGCCGGTTGGCGATGCCCAGCCCGGCGGTCTCGCCGCTGCCGACCAGCACCGCCGCGTCGGCGAGCGCGGCGCGGGCGGCGGCGAAGGATCCGGTGCCCTGGGTGGCCAGCCGCACGGCGGCCGGCTCCACCGAGGCCCGCGCGGTGTACAGCTGGCGGACGGTGTCGGCGTCGATCCGCCGGACGCTGACCCCCTGGTAGGCGTTGATCTCGACCAGGCCGCTGGAGTGCAGCTGCTTGAGCGCCTCCCGCACCGGGGTCTTGGAGACGCCGAGCATCTCGGCCAGCTCCCGCTCCACCAGCGGCCGGCCCGGCGCGAGGGTGCCGTCCAGGATGGCCCGGCGCAGCGCGTCACGGACCCGGTCGGCGCGGGATGCGGGTTGCTCCAGGGCCAGTGCGGCGGCCGGAAGGCCCGTGGGGTCCACAGCGGAGGGAAGGGATCGTGGCATGTCAGTATCGTGGTATACCACGATGCCATGCACAAGTCCTCGGCGCGGAATTTCTTCATCTCCCGCTGACCGGCTCGTCACCGACGTGAAACAGGAGCCCCCGTGACCACTGTCGTACCCACCCCCGCAACCAGCACCGCCGACGCCGTGGCGGCCGCCCGCGCCGCCGCCCCGTCCCTCGCCCGCACCCCGCTCCCCGCGCGCGCCGGCCGGATGCGCGCCGCCGCCGACGCGCTGGACGCGCACGCCACCGAGATCGTCGCCCTCGCCGACACGGAGACCCACCTGGGCCCGGCACGGCTCACCGGGGAGCTGGCCCGCACCACCGGGCAGCTGCGGCTCTTCGCCGACGCCGTCGAGGAAGGCTCGTTCCTGGACGTGACGATCGACCACGCCGACCCCCAGGCGACGCCGGTCCCCCGGCCCGACGTACGCCGGATGATGCGCCCGATCGGGCCGGTCGCCGTCTTCGCGGCCAGCAACTTCCCGCTGGCGTTCTCGGTCGCCGGCGGCGACACCGCTTCCGCCCTGGCCGCCGGCTGCCCGGTGGTGGTCAAGGCGCACGAGGGGCACCCCCGCCTCTCCGACCTGGTCGGCCGGGTGCTCGCCGACGTGCTGCCGGCCGGCGCGGTCGGCGTGCTGCACGGCCGGGCGGCCGGCCGGGAACTGGTCACCGACCCGGCCGTGCGGGCGGTCGGCTTCACCGGCTCGGAAGCCGGCGGCCGGGCGCTGTACGACCTGGCCGCCGCGCGCCCGGACCCGATCCCCTTCTACGGCGAGCTGGGCTCGGTGAACCCGGTCGTGGTCACCCCGTCCGCCGTGGCCGCACGCGGCAACGCGGTGGCGGCCGGCTACGTCGCCTCGTACACCCAGGGTCTGGGGCAGTTCTGCACCAAGCCCGGGCTGCTCTTCCTGCCGGCCGGGCACGGCCTGGAGCCGGTGTTGGTCGACGCCGTGCGGGCCGTGGCGGCGGGCCCGCTGCTGGGCGACTGGATCCGCAGCGGCTTCGACGCCGCTGCCGCCGCACTGGCCGCGTTGCCCGGCGTCCGCTCGCTGGTGCCACCGGTGGCCGGCAGCGGACACACCGCCGCACCGGCACTGCTCAGCATGCCCGCCGCGCGCTTCCTGGCCGAGCCGGCCGCCGCCCGGGAGTGCTTCGGGCCGGCGTCGCTGATCGTCGAGTACGCCCACCCCGCCGAGCTGCTGGCCGCCCTGAACACTGTCCCCGGGGCGCTGACCGCCACCGTGCACACCCAGCCGGGCCACGACGACGACCTGGTCCGCGCGGTGCTCGACGTGACCACCGAGCGGGCCGGACGGATCATCCTCAACGGCTGGCCGACCGGGGTGGCGGTCACCTGGGCGATGCACCACGGCGGGCCGTGGCCGGCCACCACCGCGCCGCTGCACACCAGCGTCGGGGTGGCCGCCATCCGCCGGTTCCTGCGCCCGGTGGCCTATCAGGACGTTCCCGCCGAGCTGCTCCCCGAGGCGCTGCGCGACGGCAACCCGCTGGGCCTGCCGCGTCGGGTCGACGGGGTGCTCGCGGTCTGACCCTCCCGCCGTCACCGACGTTCCAGGGCGCCCCGGTCGATCCGGCCGGTCCGGGGCGCCCGGGCGGCGTCGCGCT
>NZ_CADEAU010000676.1 GCF_902825405.1 Micromonospora maritima
CTGCCCGGCCGGGCCCGCACCGAACAGCCCCGGCTGGTCGCCGTCGGCGCGCCGGACTCGCAACTCCAGTCGGTGGCCGAGCGGGCCCGCGCGCCGTTCATCCCGGTGCCCCGGCGGGCGCCGGCCCGGGCCAGTCTGTGGGCGCTCACCGTGCCGGTTCTGCTCGCCGCCCGTACGCTCGGCCTCGTGAAGGTCAACGAGGCGGACCTGGCCGAGACCGCGGCCCGGTTGGACGCCGACGCCGACCGGTGCCGGCCGACCGCCGAGTCCTTCGTCAACCCGGCGAAGTCGCTGGCACTGGGGCTGTCCGGGTCGATCCCGATCGTCTGGGGCTCGTCCCCGTTGGCCACCGTGGCCGCCCGCCGGTTCGGTGACACGCTGTCCGCCAACGCCCGCTACCCGGTGGTCACCGGTGCGCTGGGCGAGGCCGGCCGGGGCCGGGTGGGCCTGCTCGACGGGGTCTTCGGTGGTCTGGCCGAGGGCGAGCGGGACATCTTCGCCGACCCCGGTGACGACGACCCCGACGGCACCCGCCTGCGGCTGGTGCTGCTGCGTGACGGCGGGCTCAACGCCGACGACGACACCGACGAGCCGCTGGCGGTGGAGGAGCGCCGCGCGGACGCGGTGCAGACCCTCGCCGAGCGGCGCGGCGTGCGCTGCGACGTGGTGACCGCCGAGGGCGGGTCCGCGTTGGAGCGGCTCGCCTCGCTGGTGGCGGTTCCCGACTTCGCCTCGATCTACCTCGCCCTGGCACACGGGCTGGACCCGATGGCCGTTCCGGCCGTCACGGAAATGAAGGAGCTGGCAAACCAGTGAGCACGTGCGGCATCGAGCGAGGCGGGGAATGAGCGCAAACGGGGGCACGAAGGCGATCGTGGCCGCACTGGCGGCGAACCTCGGCATCGCCGTCACCAAGTTCATCGCGTTCCTGCTGACCGGCTCGTCGTCGATGCTGGCCGAGTCGATCCACTCGGTGGCCGACTCGGGCAACCAGGGCCTGCTGCTGATCGGTGGCCGGCGGGCCAAGCGGGAGGCGACGCCGCAGCACCCGTTCGGCTACGGCCGGGAGCGCTACATCTACGCGTTCATCGTGGCGATCGTGCTGTTCAGCCTCGGTGGCCTGTTCGCGCTCTACGAGGCCTACCACAAGGCGTCCGACCCGCACCCGATCAAGGAGTGGCAGTGGGTGCCGGTGGCGGTGCTGCTCGCCGCGATCGTGATGGAGAGCTTCTCCTTCCGCACCGCCATCAAGGAGTCGAACCTGGTCCGGGGCAAGCAGACCTGGGTCCGGTTCATCCGCCGGGCCAAGGCCCCGGAGCTGCCGGTGGTCCTCCTGGAGGACTTCGGGGCCCTGGTCGGTCTGGTCTTCGCGCTCTTCGGCGTCGGCATGACGCTGATCACCGGTGACGGCATGTGGGACGCCGCCGGCACCGCGATGATCGGTGTGCTGCTGGTGATCATCGCGATCACGCTGGCGATCGAGACCAAGAGCCTGCTGCTCGGCGAGGGCGCGGAGCGCGGCGAGCTGGCCAAGATCGAGCAGGCCGTCACCGATGGCCCGGAGGTCGAGCGGATCATCCACATGAAGACGCTCTACCTCGGCCCGGAGGAGCTGATGGTGGCCGCGAAGATCGCCGTGCCGGCCTGCGAGAGCGCCGAGGAACTGGCCCGGGGCATCAACGCGGTCGAGGCGCGGATCCGCCGCGAGGTGCCGATCGCCCGGGTCATCTACCTGGAGCCGGACATCTACAGCGCGGCGGCCGAGCGGGCGGGCACCGGGCAGGCGGCCGACACGGCCGTGCCGGAGGCCACGACCACCGACACGCCGGCGGCCGACGAGGTGGCCGGGCGCTCCGGGAGCTGACCGATGGAGTTGTTGCAGGGGCAGATCCGGGACTACGCCTGGGGCTCGCGTACCGCGATCGCGGCGTTGCAGGGGCGACCGGTGCCGAGCGACGGGCCGGAGGCCGAGCTGTGGCTGGGCGCCCACCCGGGCGCTCCGGCCACGGTGGACCGGGACGGCCGCCCGGTCAGCCTGACCGAGCTGCTGGTCGCCGAGCCGGGGCACTGGCTCGGTGAGCGGCTGGTCGGCCGGTTCGGCACCCGGCTGCCGTTCCTGCTGAAGGTGCTGGCCGCGGAGGCCCCGCTGAGCCTGCAGGCCCACCCGGACGCCGAGCAGGCGCGGGCCGGGCACGCGGCCGACATGGGGCGGGTCAACTACGTCGACCCGTACCACAAGCCGGAGCTGCTGGTCGCGCTCTCGGAGTTCGACGCGCTCTGCGGCTTCCGTGACCCGGCCGAGTCGGCGGCGGCGATCGCCGCGTTCGGCGTACCCGCGCTGGAGCCGGTGGTGGCCGCGTTGCGCACCGGGCCGACGGGCCTGCGGGAGGCCGTACGCGCGCTGCTGAGCTGGCCGGACGCGGAGCG
>NZ_CADEAU010000677.1 GCF_902825405.1 Micromonospora maritima
CGGGGGCGTGGTCGGGGTCGCCGGCCGCGCCGGCGCCCGGGCGGGCTCGTCGGGCGGAGTGGGCGAGGGTCTCTGGCGTGGGTCTCGTCATGGCGGTTCAGGCCTTCGGCTGTGAGTGGGTGACGCGGTTGTCAGGATGGGACGCGGGCGTCCCGGCGATGGTCCGACGGCAACAAAAAAGCCCACGTGCAGGATGCACGGGGCCAGCGCACTCTCGGTGGGAGAGTGCGCTCAGGTAAGTACTCGCAGCGACCGGTTCGACGACATGCGGTCAAGCCTGACGCATCTCACGCGATGAGTCAACTGATCCCACATTCTGGTTCACGGACGTGGGCGTGTCGCCCGCCGGCGCCCCTTCCGCGCCGGTTGCCACCTGCGCGGATCCCTCCATCGGGGGACGCGGGGCGGGCGGGTTGTTCCGCAGCCGGGGCAGCAACGGCGACGGGGAGCGCACCGGCGGGGGCGGCGGCGCGGGCGGGATCGGGGTGGGCCGGTTGCCGGGCGCGGTGGCCGCCTCCAGCATCGCCTCCAGGTGCTCGGCGGGCACGCCCCAGCCGAAGAGCGCGCCCTGGCCGAACCGGCAGCCGGCCGCCACCACGGCGGCCAGCTCGGTCGGGTTGGTGACGCCCTCGGCGATCACCTCCAGCCCGAGCTGGTGGCCGAGGCGCATGACGATGTCGACCATCGGGGCGAACGCCGGCCCGTCCCGGCCGATCGGCCGGACCGGCTCGTGCTCGGCGACCAGACTGTGGTCGATCTTGAGGATGTCGATCGGCAGGCGGCGCAGCTGCCCGAGCGAGGAGTAGCCGGCGCCGAAGTCGTCGAGCGCGATCCGTACGCCGGTCAGCCGCAGCGCGGTCAGCCGCCGGATCAGCTCGTCCAGGTCGGTGGCGACGGCGTGCTCGGTCACCTCCAGCACCAGCCGCTGCGGCGGCACGTGGTGCGCGCGCAGCGCGTCGGCGACCTGGACCACGTACTCCGGGGCGTGCAGCTCGCGTGGCGAGACGTTCACCGACACCCAGACGTCGTGCCCGTCGGCCAGCCACCGGGAGAGCTGGTAGCAGGCCTGGTGCAGCACCCAGGCGCCGAGCTTGGCGATCATCCCGCACTCCTCGGCGAGCGGGATGAACTCGTCCGGCCGGACGTTGCCCAGCTCCGGATGGTGCCAGCGCAGCAGCGCCTCGGCGCCGACCGGACGCACCGAGGGCAGCGACGCCACCGGCTGGAAGACCAGCCGCAGCTCGTCGCGCTCGATCGCGCCGCGCAACTCGTGCTCCAGCCGGGTGCGCCGGCTCAGCAGCTGGTCGTACGTGGCGTCGTAGCGCTCGATCCGGTTCTTGCCGCGCTGCTTGGCGTAGCGCAGTGCCAGGTCGGCGTTGCGCAGCAGCAGTTCGACGTCGTGGTCGCCGCGACTGCCGGCCACGCCGATGCTGACCGAGAGGAAGACCGGCCCGTCCGTCTCCTCGTACGGCCGGCCGAGCACCCCGAGCAGCCGGTCGGCCACCGGCCCGGGCTCGGCCGACCCGTGCATCAGCACCGCGAACTCGTCGCCGCCGAGCCGGGCGGCCAGGTCGCCCGGGCGCAGGTTGCCGCGCAGCCGCCGACCCACCTCGGCCAGCACCGCGTCGCCGACGTCGTCGCCGCGCATGTCGTTGACGTTCTTGAAACCGTCCAGGTCGAGCCCGAGCAGCACGCAGGGCGTGCCCGCCTCGGCGCAGCGGTGCAGGGCGCGCAGCAGCCCGCGCCGGTTGGCCAGGCCGGTGAGCGGGTCGGTGTGCGCCAGCTCGCGGAAGTGCGCCTCCCGCTCGGCCAGCCGGACGGCGTAGCCGCGGACGTCGTTGAGGGCCAGGTACTGCCGGGTCACCAACGCGAACCCCTCGACGCTGCCGGCCACGATGCCGTAGCCGTCGAACCGGCCGCCCTGCAACAGGTGGTACATCGCGGAGGCGGCGATGGCGAACATCGGCACGAAGGCGTACTCGCCGTCGCGGCGGATGAGGTCGACGTCGAGCTGCGTCAGGTCGGCCCGGCGCCCGGCGACGGCGGTGGCCAGCAGGCCGGCGGCGGTCGTGGCGGCGCCGGCCAGCAGCATGCCGGGCCCACCCTGGCAGAGCCCGGCGGACACGCCCAGCCCGCCGACCGTCACCGCGATCGCCCCGGCCCCGAGCAGGGTCAGCCAGCGACGCGGTCGGGCGACGCGCAGCACCAGGATGAGCGTCAGCCCGGCGGTCAGCGCCGCGCTGACCGTGGCCAGCAGGATGGGCAGGCAGGCGGCCGGGGCGGTGGCGCCGAGCAGCCGGGTCGGCTCGCTCACCGCCACCCAGCCGACGAACCAGAGCGCGGTGGCCATGATCAGGCCGTCGAGCAGCAGTCGGGCGGTGGCGGCCCGGGTCGCGGCCGCGCCGGGCAGCCGGAGCAGGGCCG
>NZ_CADEAU010000678.1 GCF_902825405.1 Micromonospora maritima
GGCGGCGGCGGTGTACGGGCGGACCGGTGCGCCGGGTGACCAGGAGACCGCCGAGCGGTGGGACCGGCACCTCGACGTGACCCGCCGTCGTCCGGCGACCCGGCCGCCCGGGCACGGTCCGGCCGCGCTCACCGCCCGGGAGGCCGGGATCGCCGACCTGCTCGCCGCCGGGGCGACCAAGCAGCAGGTGGCCGGCCGACTGCACCTGTCGTTCCACACGGTCGACACGCACGTCCGGGCCGTCTACGCCAAGCTGGGCGTACGCAGCCGGCTGCAACTCGCGCGACTGTGGGATGCCGCCCGGCCGGTCAGCGCACCACCGGACGCTTCTCCCTCGGCAGCGCCTCGATCATCTCGCGGGGCAGGTTGAGCGTCGCGGCGCTGATCTCCGCCGGCAGGTTCGCCATCCACTGGGTCAGCGAGATGTCCGCGAACCGGGGCTTGCGGAACATCTCCAGGAACACCAGCGGCTCGTCGCCGAGGTTCTCGATGTAGTGGCCGTAGGCGAACGGCACGTAGCCGACGTCGCCGGCCCGGAAGTCGAAGGTACGGGCCACCCCGCTGCTCGCGAACACGCCCATCCGGCCGTGCCCGGAGATCCAGTACTGCCACTCGTCGTCGGTCGGGTGCCAGTGCAGCTCCCGCAGGCCGCCCGGCTCGATCTCCACGAGCGCCGCGCAGATCGCGGTGGAGGCGGCGAAGTTCGCCGAGTCGGCGATCCGGACCGTGCCGCCGGGGAAGCGCTGCGGCGCCTGGGCGAGCAGCCGGTGCTTGAACGTACGGGGCACGTCGCCGGTCGGGCTGACCACGCGGTCCTCGGTCAGTGGCGGCGGTACCTCGCCGGGGAAGATGTACTTCTCGCGCTCCGGCAGGTTCTCCATCTGCTCCAGGGTCCAGCCGAAGTTCTTGGCCAGCACGCTGCGCGGCGTGTGCGCGAAGAAGTCGCTGAGCAGGAACGTGCCGTTCTCCGAGAACGCGCCGTCGTCGAAGACCAGCAGGAACTCCACCCCCTCGTCGAGGGCCTGGATGTGGTGCGGCACCCCGTGCGGGAAGAACCAGAGGTCGCCCTGCCGCACGTCGTCGAGGAAGTTGCGGCCCTCCTGGTCGACCGCGCCGATCCGGCAGCTGCCGGAGATGACGTAGGCCCACTCGGCCTGCTGGTGCCAGTGCAGCTCCCGGTACGCGCCGGGCTCCAGCGCCATGTCCACACCCGCGAGTTCGGTGGCGATCGGCAGTTCCCGCTGCGTCACCTCGCGGGTCCAGCCGCCGCGCTCGATCCGGGTGTGCGCGTCGGAGAAGGAGAACTTCAGGTTGGGCAGGGTGCCCGAGTCGGTGGGCGGCGGCGTCAGCACGTCCGGGTTCTCCCGGTCCCGGGCCACGTCACGCGGTCCGGTGTCCCGGCTGCCGGCGCCGGCGCGTACCGGCTGGGGCGTGTCGGCGGAGGTCATGCTCGGCTCCTTCGGTAGGTCGCTGCGGTGGGAACGGAACGGGGCGTCCGGAGCAGGGCGCGGGCGGCGGCCGGGCCGTCCCGCAACGCGACCGCGGCCGGTACGCCGAGGCAGGTCAGGCCGACGGCGGCGGCGGCCCAGGGGAGCCCGGCCACGGTGAGCGCGGCGGTGGCCAGGAGCAACGCGGCGAGCCGGCGGCGCACGCCGGCCGGGGAAGGGACGGGCTCGGTCATGCGCCGATCGTCCGGCCGAGGGGCGGCGGCGCACATCACGCGTTCACGGGATCCCGCATTCCTCCACTTGCACGTAGCTACGTACTTCCGTACTTTGGTGGGCATGGCGAGCGTGGAGGAACGGCTGGCGGCCCTGGAGGCGCAGGTGGCGCGGCTGACCGGCGCGACGCCTCCGGTCGAGGCCGACGACGCCGCGCCGGAGGACGTGTTCTGGGCGCTCGCCGGCCTGAAGCGGCGGGTGCCCGCCGACGGCGCCGGGGCGGTGCTCTACACCGGCACCGTCCGCACCGCCGACCGGCACTACGACTGGCAGTACGGCGCCACCGTCGACGACCTGCTCGACGGCGACTGGACGGCGCTGGCCGGCACGCTCACCGCGCTGGCCCATCCGGTGCGGCTGCGACTGCTGCGGGAGATCCTCGGCGGCCGGCACGGCACCGCCGAACTCGCCGACCTCGACGGCCTCGGCACCACCGGGCAACTCCACCACCACCTGCGGCAACTCGCCGCCGCCGGATGGCTGCGCAGCGGCGCCCGCGGGCGCTACGACATCCCGCCCGAGCGGGTGGTGCCGCTGCTTGCCGTCCTCACCGCCGCGCACCGCTGACCGACGGGAGGCAGCACCATGCGTACCGGGATCGTCCTGACGGTCACCGCGGGCCTCGTCGCCGCGGCCGCCGCGACCGGCCTGGCCCCCCGGGCCCCGGACCTCGGCCGACAGCAGACCGGCGACGCCGACCT
>NZ_CADEAU010000679.1 GCF_902825405.1 Micromonospora maritima
CGGGTGCGCGCCGACACCGGCCAGGCGAGCGCGCCGGCGAGCAGGCCGGGCCGGACGGTGCCCGCACCGTCGAGCGGCCCGGGTCGGTCGGGGTCCGCGTCGGCGGTCGGGTCGTCGGGGAGTTCGAGGACGACGTGCGCGTTGGTGCCGGAGATGCCGAACGAGGAGACGGCGGCCCGGCGCGGCCCGGCGGCGGGCCACGGCCGGTTCTCGGTGACCAGCTCGACCGCGCCGGCCGACCAGTCGATGTGCGGCGAGGGCGCGTCCACGTGCAGGGTGGGCGGGACCACGCCGGCCCGCATGGCGAGGACCATCTTGATCACCCCGGCGACGCCGGCGGCGGCCTGGGTGTGGCCGATGTTCGACTTCACCGAGCCGAGCAGCAGCGGTTCGACGTCGGCGCGGCCCTGCCCGTACGTGGCGATGAGCGCCTGCGCCTCGATCGGGTCGCCGAGCGTGGTGCCGGTGCCGTGCGCCTCCACCACGTCCACGTCGGCCGGGGACAGCCGGGCGGCGGCGAGGGCCGCCCGGATCACGCGCTGCTGGGAGGGTCCGTTGGGGGCGGTGAGCCCGTTGGACGCGCCGTCCTGGTTGACCGCGCTGCCGCGCAGCACCGCGAGGATCGGGTGGCCGTTGCGGCGGGCGTCGGAGAGGCGCTCCACCAGCAGCATGCCGGCTCCCTCCCCCCAGCCGGTGCCGTCGGCGGCGGCCGCGAACGCCTTGCACCGGCCGTCGGGGGCGAGGCCGCGCTGGCGGGAGAACTCGACGAACAGCCCGGGGGTGGCCATCACGGTCACGCCGCCCGCGAGGGCCAGGTCGCACTCGCCGCGTTGCAGCGCCGCCGCCGCGAGGTGCAGCGCGACCAGCGACGACGAACACGCCGTGTCCACCGAGACCGCCGGTCCTTCCAACCCCAACACGTACGCCACCCGCCCCGAGACCACGCTCGCCGCGTTCCCGGTGCTCGCGAACCCTTCGACCTCGTCCGCGGACACCATCAACAGGGCCCCATAGTCCTGGCCGTTCGTGCCGACGAACACCCCTGTTCGTGAACCCCGCAAGCCACCCGGATCAACCCCTGCCCGTTCGATCGCCTCCCACGAGGTCTCCAGCAACAGGCGCTGCTGCGGGTCCATGGCGACGGCCTCGCGGGGCGAGATGCCGAAGAAACCGGCGTCGAAGTCGGCCACGTCGTAGAGGAACGCGCCGGTGCGGACGTAGGAGGTGCCGGCGGAGTAGGGGTCGGGGTCGTAGAGCCCGTCGAGGTCCCAGCCGCGGTCGCCGGGCAGGTCCGAGACCGCGTCGCGGCCGGCGTGCAGCAGCTGCCAGAACCGCTCCGGGTCGGTGACGCCGCCGGGGAACCGGCAGGACATGGCGACGATCGCGACCGGCTCGTCGTCGGCGAGCGGGGCCGGACCGGCGGCCGGACCGGTGTCGGCGACGCCGCCGAGTTCGGTGTGCAGGTGCCGGGCGAGCACGGTGGCGGTCGGGTAGTCGAAGACCAGCGTGACGGGCAACCGCAGGCCGGTGGCGGTGGCGAGCCGGTTGCGCAACTCGACCGCGGTGACCGAGTCGAAGCCGAGGTCGCGGAACGCGTGGTGCGGGTCGACGGCCTCGCCGCCGGCGTACTTGAGGACGGTGGCCGCCTGGTCGCGGACCAGGTCGAGCAGCGCCTCCCGGCGCTGCTCGGGCGCCATCCGGGCGTACGCGCCGGCCGGCGCGGCCTCGGCCGTCTCGTCCGGTTCCCGCTCGGCGGTGAGCTGCCGCACCTCGGGGATCTCGGTGATCAGCGGGGCCGGGCGGGTGGCGGTGAGCGCGACCCGGAACCGGTCCCAGGCGATGTTCGACACGGTCAGGTACGTCTCGTCGTGCGCGAGCGCCTGGTGCAGCGCGGTGATCGCGAGGCGGGGGTGCATCTCGGGTGCGCCGTGCCGGTGCAGCATCCGGCCGAACTCCCCGTCGGCCATCCCGCCGCCGCCCCAGGCGCCCCAGGCGATCGAGGTGGCGAGCAGGCCGAGGCCGCGCCGGTGTTCGGCGAGCGCGTTGAGGTAGGCGTTGCCGGGGGCGTAGTTGCCGACGCCGGAGCTGCCGACGGTGCCGGCCATCGCGGAGAACAGCACGAACGCGTCGAGGTCGTGGTCGCGGGTCAGCTCGTGCAGGTTGACCGCGGCGGTGACCTTGGCGCCGAGCGCGTGGTCGATCCGGTCGAGGGTGAGCGCGCCGATGACCGCGTCGTCGAGCACGGCGGCGGTGTGCACGACGGTGGTGAGCGGGTGCTCGGCGGGCAGTTCGGCGAGCACGGCGGCGAGCGCGTCCCGGTCGGCGGCGTCGCAGGCGGCCACGGTGACCCGGGCGCCCAGCGCGGTCAGCTCGGCCTCCAGCTCGTCGACGCCGTCGCCGTCGCGGCCGCGCCGGC